>CAZURA010000044.1:0-35088 GCA_964622985.1 uncultured Bacteroides sp.
ACTAGGACTACTTCTGATTTACTCAGGATGTTCGAAAGAAGAATCTGGAGACCTAATCCTCGAAGATCTCGTCAACAGCCAGGAAATGGCTGATGGAGGTTCATTAAAAGGAGCCTCTGCGGATAAGACTGTGACTATCAAAGCTTTTGCTAGATTATCTGCGATTGGTGATCCCTCCTTCCCTCGGGTCACCTGCATCCCGGCGGATTGGGGATTAACCCTTCCAGGTGGCGGGAATATTAGTGGGGTGGTGACTTTTCAGGGCAGGATCAACGAGGAATTGAGCACCTATGTGATCGATGATTGTATGTTTACAGGTCCAACTCAGCTGGTGGTCAACGGCCACGGGGTGATGACCGGGATGAACGGTGACTCATACAATTTCATTACTACTTACGATTATGATCTTGCCAGTTTAACTTTTACTGGCACTGTGGATCTGACCGATGGTACCGGCAGGTTCGAGGGAGCCAGCGGTCATTTCGATATGTATGACGGTGTGGTAAATCCGGAGGGTGCTAACAGTTGGAAAGCTGAGGGCACGTTCACCTTTCTCCGGTAGAGAATGAGAAATTGCATTCATTGAGGTTGGTCTACCGGGATTTTCCCGGTAGGTTCAACTTCATTCCGTACAATTATTAAAGGCGCCGTTTGGTTCACAGTTACTGAACAGCTTCAGACCGGGTGAAACAGGATTGATTCATTCCCATTCATCTGTTCTGAATGACGAGGCCGGTAAACCGTCCGTATTATACAATTCACCGACTACAAAATCGTCGAAAGCATACCGGACAGCCACCGGTTCTTTCACTTTGGGTGAAAAGAGGGTGATCCCCTCCCGGGTTATGGTGGCCACGGCCGGTTGAAAACGTTTATTGCTGCCTGCCACTTTAAAGTTTGCCAGCTCTTTTCCTAAGGTGGTCAATCCGTTCTCGGCATGGTCAAAAGTGAGGTAAACCAAGCTACCCTCCACTCTCATATCTTTTAATACCGGACCGGAATATTGGATTCCATTTATTCCGTATGTCTTGGCAAGCGCAAGGTAGGCCAGCCGTTCACCAGCTGCTTCCTTATCGGCCGGGTGGATGTTGTGTTTTTCACCCACATCCATGAGCGAAGCCATTCCGATGTTTGGTATAGCGGTTGAAGCTTTCAGCTGGGCTTCACGCAAGAAGGCTGAATTCAATCCTCCAGGTCCATAATCGAAGGGTGCGATCTGACAGTAGTAGAAGGAAAAATCGCCGATTCCCCACCGGGCAAGCCAGTTTTCAATGAGGCCGGACATCAGTTTTTCGTACTCTTTCGGTTCGTTCCGGTTCGATTCGCCCTGGTACCACAAACCGCCCTTAATGGCATATCCGGCCATGGGAGCAATCATGGCATTATAGAGCACAGTGGGAGTTTGCTGATTATACTCATCTTCCACGTTTTTATCGGGAAGAGATACCCAGTCAAAATTCCTAATCCCACTCTCGCTGATCCAGGGCTCAATCCGGGTGCCTCCCCAGCTGGAACAGATCAGCCCCACCGGAACTCCCAGTGCCTCCTGCACCATCCGTCCAAAGAAATAGGCAGTTGCACTGAAAGTGGCCACGTTTTCAGGCTCGCATTCCAACCACTCTCCCGTGAAATCATCTAAAGGGTCCAGGCTTTTATTCCGCTCAACGGTGAACAACCGGATATGATCATTGGTCGATGTGGCGATGGCTTCATTCCCCCCTAGAATAGGTTCATTCCTGTAACCTGTCATGGTCATTTGCATGTTGGATTGCCCTGAGCAGATCCACACTTCCCCAATCAGTACATTATTCAGCTCCAATGCTTTTCCATCAGATATGGTGATGGAATAGGGTCCTCCTGCTTCGGGTGTACGCACTTTGACTTTCCAGTGGCCTTTGGAATCAGTTTTAACCGAATAGCTTTTCCCATTCCAGGAAGTGAGCAATTCAACGGATGTTTTTGGGGCAGCAGTTCCCCAAAGGGCTGCATCGGTCTGCTGCTGTAATACCATGTGATCGCCAAAAATCGCCGGAAGCTCGATTTCGGCCCTGGCCGGGAAGGAACAAATCAGTGAAAGGAGTAAAACGATTGTGATACATGCAGGATAACGTTTCATGATGGAAATTGAATTTGGTTAAATAGCACCTTATTGTGGCCTTAAATTTATTGATTACTTCTTACTATTGAGTTATTGTGTAAAAATCTTCCATTCACCTTAAAGGGAACCGACTTCCCATCTTGTATCAATTGCATATGCAGATGTGGTTCCACTGCACCAGCATTACTAATCAATCCAATGAAATCTGATGGTTTTATTTTTTGTCCTTTTTCAACTACTATGCTTCCCTTTTTAAGGTGTGCAAAGATTAATTCAGCATCTTGATACCCAATGACCACGATGTTGTTAGTTTTGCTGACCTCTTTATCAGTCATTTTCTTTGTTAATTCGATATTGCAATCGACCTCTTGCCTCACATCCAAAACCTTACCGTCACATGGACTATACACTGAGTCATTGAATATATTATAGTGGCTAATATTTCTTGGAGGATAGGTATTAACACTGAATCCAAAACGGTTTAACCTGACAAAGTCAATGGAATATTTGTCCTGTTTGTTGTTTAAAAAATGCCCTCTGTTCATCAAAGGTGGTTTGCCCCCTTGTACCACATAATAATCTCCCTTGCCAAAAGGAGATTGGAAGTCTGCTATAACAGATTGTGGGTCTATGAAGCAGCCATAGATCAGTGTTGCATTCAGGATAGCGAATATTATTAAAAGAGAATACTTAGATATTCTTTGGACTTTAAGATTTATATTAATCAAGTAGCTCTCTGTACTTAATACCCAAATCCAATTACCAATCACCAACAGAAGGATCAGATATTTGGAGTAAACCGAAAAACAATCCCATCTAAAGAATAAGCTGATGAAGAGGAATAAAAATAAACTTGCCAAAATATCAGTCAGCTTATCGGCCCTTGTTTGTTTTGACTGATTTACAATGCAGAATAATAAAAGAATAAGAGAAAGCTGAATCCAATTCATTTTTTAAATCTCTTGCAGTAACCCCGCTTCCTCAATGATGCGGGGTACGATGGCTTCCCAACCTACCGACATGAGGTGAATGCCATTGATCCCTGCTTTAGTCCTGATCTTCTCGATAATCTCCAGAGCTATCTCAACTCCCACTTCCTCATAGTCATCTTCACGTGCATCCTCAAAACGGTCAAGGATAGGTTGAGGAACGGTTACTCCGGGTATGTTGTGATGCAGGTACTGGGCCATGCGGTTGCTTCGGATAGGTGTGACGCCGGCCAGAATGTAGACCTTATTCAGTATGTTTCTTTTATCCATTGCTTCTAACCAAAGGTCCACTCCCTCCGGATCAAAGATCAGGTTGGTCTGGAAGAACTGCGCTCCGGCGTTGATCTTCTTCTCTTCCCGTAGTGCCTGAAACCGAGGTTCTGAGGCAAAAGGAGAGGCTGCGGCACCCAGGAATAGCTTTGGAGGGGATTTCATCTTTCTGCCATCCAGGTAAGTCCCTTCATCTCTCATTCTTCTCAGGATCCACAACATCTGGATCGCATCCATATCCAGGATATTTGAATTGCTGGTGGGCTTGGGGCCAATGCGTGCATGATCACCGGAGATGCATAGTACGTTATGAACCCCCATGACATTGGTACCCACAATATCTGATTGCAAGCCACTCCGGGTCTTGTCCCTGGCAGCGATCTGAAGTACGGGATCGGCCCCTAACTCTGCAGCCACCTTACTGCAGGCCATGCTCGACATACGGGGACTGGCCGATGCACTGTCGGTGAAATTGACAGCGGCCACCAACTCTTTCACCATTTCAATATCACGTTTCAGTTTCCCTGTGGCCGTACTTAAAGGGGGTGCTACTTCAGTGGTTATCACAAACTTCCCGCTGCGCAGTTGCTTTTCCAGTTCGGAAACAGGTTCCTCATACCCGCGTGCATGGTACTCGGAGTCACCCTGCCACCAATCGGGTTGTCTCACCGGCTTGAACACCGATTCCCAGGCATGGGCTTTTTTCTCTTTGTCTTTCGATAAACGGCTTCTCAGAAAAGCGCCCGTTCCAAACTTCTTAATGGAACGAACCACATCCCCCCACGTCTCAGTTCCCACTTTATCCCAATCCAGTGGAGGCAATACTTCAAGCAGCAGATCCTCCCTGCCCATTTTAAAGGCTCTGTTATGGATCTTATACCAGATGCAGGGACGGGTCTCATCCACATAACACCTCTCTGCTGTGGAACCGCCGCAGGGCCCGTTACGCATTCCCTTGGGACACTCCATGGGGCAGATAAAGGCAGTCTCCTGCAACAGGCAATTTCCACACATCCGGCAACCAAACATGGGCCCTTTGACCCAGCGTTCAATTTTCCGGAGTACCCGTTTCCCAAAAGGTTCTTTCTTGAATGGGAGAAAGGGCGGTTGCCATCTTCTCCCTGGAGTAAATAGTGCCATCCTAGCTTTCTAACTTTCTAACTCTTTAGTGCTTCCATCTGCTGATAATATTCGGTGAATCTTATGGCGAAGTCATCTCTGGCCCGGATCAGGTCTGCGGCTCTGACCAGTGCTGTGATCTTGTTGGGATTGGCAATGGGACAGGTTAATCCGTTCCATATGGAAAGTGTCATATATGCACTGTTCAACACTTCTCTGTTCGGTAGCCCAAATGAAATATTGCTGGCTCCCTGGGTGATGTTGAGCCCCAGTTTGTCGTGTACCAGCCTGATGGTTTCAAGGGTGACCAGGCAGGCATTGGGATCTGCACTCACGGCCATGGCAAGCGGATCAATCACCACATCTTCCTCCTTAATTCCCTGCTTAACTGCGCGATCCAGGATCTTCTCGGCGATCTTGAGCCTCTTTTCGGGATCGTGTGTAATTCCATCATCATCCATCACCAGTCCGATCACAGCAGCCCCGTACTCTTTGACCACAGGTAAAATAGCCTGGAGTGATTTTTCCTCTCCGTTGACCGAGTTGATCAGGCATTTGCCTTCAATCACTTTTAGCGCAGCTTCAATGGCCTTTGGATTGGGTGAGTCGAGACAAAGGGGTACCTCCACCTCCTGTTGAATGGCTTTTACAGTCTCAGGCAGCAGATACGCATCGTCTACTCCAGGATATCCCACATTGACATCCAGTACATCGGCACCTGCTTTTATCTGGGATTTGGCCAGTTGTATGGCAAATGAGAAGTCATTCTGTGACAACGTCTCCACCAGTTTCTTCCGGCGGGTGGGATTAATACTTTCACCAATAATGACTACAGGTCCATCTGTATCGATGACCACTTCCTGTGACTTACTTTTGAGAATTGTTTGCATGAGCTATTCTTTTTCCAGGTTACATCAGTCCTGTAATGTTCCCTGCATTATCAATACTTATCTTTTCTGATTGTGGATGGGCAGGCAGGCCCGGCATCCGCATGATGGTTCCGGTTATGGGAATCAGAAACCCGGCTCCGGAGGCTATTTCAATTTCCCGGACTGTGATAATAAAGTCTTTGGGTCTACCCAGCAACGAAGGATTATCGGAGAGGGATTTCTGGGTTTTTGCAATGCAGATGGGCATCTGGTCCAATCCCAGTTCAGAAATCTTTTTCAGATCTTTCTTCGCTGTGGCTGTGTAATCCACATACTCTGCTCCGTAAATTTTTGTAGCCACAGTCTCTATCTTCTTCTTCACGCTCCAGCTCCAGTCATACATGGGATCGAACACAGGTGGGTCGGTCTCAGCCACTTCAACCACTTTTTGTGCCAGTTCGACCGCACCCTCTCCACCTTTGGCCCAAAGCTCTGCTACTGCACACTTTATTCCCAGTTCTTCTGCCTTTTCCAGGATAATCCTGACCTCTTCATCTGTATCGCTTGTGAAACGGTTGATGGCGATCACCGGAGTCACATTGAACTGTTTGATATTCTCCAGGTGCTTCTCCAGATTGGGTAATCCCTTTTTCAATGCTTCAACATTGGGTTTCGTGAGGGTTTTCAGGTCAGCTCCGCCATGATACTTCAGGGCTCTGATGGTAGCGGTCAACACCACCGCTTTAGGAGAGACCCCTGCGCTCTGACACTTGATATCGAAGAATTTCTCTGCTCCCAGGTCAAATCCAAAGCCTGCCTCTGTTACCGTGTAATCGGAAAAGGTCATCCCCATACGGGTGGCAATCACCGAATTGGTCCCCTGGGCAATATTGGCAAATGGGCCTCCATGAATAATAGCCGGATTTCCTTCAATGGTTTGTACCAAATTGGGTTTGATCGCATCTTTCAGCAAAGCAGCCATGGCTCCACCCGCATTCAGGTCACGAGCATAAACCGGTTTCTTTTGATAAGTATAGCCAATGAAAATATTGCCCAATCGGATCTTCAGATCGTGAAGGTCTTCGGCCAGGCAGAGTATGGCCATGATTTCAGATGCTGCTGTAATGTCAAAACCCGTTTCTCTGGGGATACCGGAAGTGGTTCCTCCAAGTCCCACAATAATTCTCCGCAGTGACCTGTCATTCATATCCACCACCCGTTTCCATGAAATGGTTCGCGGATCCAGTCCCAGGCTGATGGTTTTACTCTGAATGTTATTGTCAATCACTGCAGCCAGTAAATTGTGCGCCTTTTCAATGGCAGAAAAATCTCCCGTGAAATGGAGGTTGATATCTTCCATGGGAAGTACCTGGGAATATCCGCCTCCGGTTGCCCCCCCTTTGATACCAAACACGGGACCTAATGAGGGCTCCCTCAATACCACCGTGGTTTTTTTCCCAATCTTGTTTAAGCCTTCCGACAATCCAATGGATACTGTGGTTTTACCTTCACCCGCCGGAGTAGGCGATATGGCAGAAACGAGGATCAGATTGCTGTTTGCCGCTTTCTTCTTATCAATAAAGGAGATAGGGATCTTGGCTTTGTACTTACCATACATCTCAATATCATCATCGCTTATGCCAAACTTCTCGGCAATTTTTGAGATGTGTTGGAGCTTTACTTTTCTTGCAATATCCAGGTCGTTCATGATCGATGGGTTTTTCTTTTGAAGGAGCCAAAGTAAAAACAAATATTTGGTTTGACAGGATAAAGATATGGTAGAGGGGGAGAGTCTTTGTTCAACATAGTTACCTGATACTAATGCTATATTTGCATCTTAATAAAGAATTGTATATTACATATTAATTTAAAGGTCTGATTATGATATGGTTCTTTTTCATATGTTCACACCGTACTACTAATTTTATTTTGCACTTATCGGCGATTCATGTCAATATAGCATCGGAAAATGTGAACCAGACATTAACTTTGTGATCTATAATGGTTAATTTTACTCCGATCAAAGAATTATGTCATTAAAAACTAAAGAACATGGATGCCATTTTAGCAAAACTCGGTGAAGCTGTTGAATTTGGAAAAGTAGACAAGAACTCCCCATATCCACCCAATATGAAAGGTCAGGATGGGGCTGACGAGCTGGCAAAACAAGCTCTTGATCAAGATGTTCGGCCCTCAAGTATCCTCACTGAAGCCCTGGTGCCTGCCATGGACCGGGTGGGACAGAAGTTTTCGGCGAACCAGATCTTTGTGCCACAGATGTTAATGTCTGCAAAAGCTATGAGTGCAGCCATGAACCATCTGAAACCCTTTTTTCAGTCGGGTGATGTGAAGACCAAGGGAACCTTTATTATAGGAACGGTGAAAGGAGATTTGCACGATATTGGCAAGAACCTGGTTGCCATGATGGTTGAAGGTGGCGGATGGACTATTATTGATCTGGGAGTTGATGTAAGTGAGGATACCTTTAATCAAACCATTTCCGATAATCCGGGTGCCATTGTGGGGCTTTCCGCTCTGTTAACCACCACCATGGCTAATATGGAAGAGATCGTCAGCAAGATCAAAGAGGTAAATCCCGAAACTAAAGTGTTGGTTGGGGGTGCACCTTTGAATGATGATTTCCGGACGAAGATTGGGGCTGATTTTTATTCTCCCGATCCTCGTGGAGCTGTTGAGTACTTAAACACTTGTGTGGCTTAGGGATTGAAAACAGCAAGCATAAAACTGGCTCCCCTCGGAAAGGAGATTCAGGTCCGGGCGGGAACCTCCCTCATTGATATACTGCATGACATTGGTGTGGAATTCCCCTGTGGAGGAAAGGGGATCTGTGGGAGATGTAAGGTGAAGGTGCTTCAGGGGGAAGTGGAAACCACTCCATTGCATACATCCAGATTGATTGAGCTGGGTTTGTCCCCTGAATGGAGGCTTGCATGTCTGAGTCATTGCACCTCAGATCTGACGGTGGAGGTGGGTCAATATGAGACCATTATCCAGGCCGATGAGACCACTTTTGAGTTTACACCCGGAGAGGGATTGGGAATAGCTGTTGATCTGGGAACCACAACCCTGGTGGGTCAGCTAATGGATCTCGCTACCGGAAAGATAGTGTCTGTGGAGACCGCATTGAATCCACAGAGCAGGTATGGAAGTGATCTGATCTCCAGGCTGGAATCTGCCCTCTCCGGCAACCGGGAGGAGATGGTCAGGTTAATACGGCAGAAGATCGGAGAGATGCTCAAAACCCTGATGATTGGCCGTTCGGAATCTATCCGGAAAATCGTTATTGTCGGAAATACGGTGATGCAGCACTTCTTCTGTAACCTCGATATTGCTTCGCTCTCCTACTATCCGTTTGAGTCTCCCAACCTGGGAATATCCTGCTTTAATGCTGAGAAAATGGAGTGGGAGCTATCGTTTGATCAAGCCTGTTTCTATCCTTCGGTGGGAAGTTTTGTGGGGAGTGATATCCTGGCAGGTATAATGGCCACCGGGATGCACAAGCAAAAAGAGTATTCGGTACTTCTTGATCTGGGGACCAACGGAGAGATTGTGGTGGGAAATTGTGACCGGTTATTGTGTGCCTCCACAGCTGCCGGTCCTGCATTTGAAGGAGCCAAGATCTCCATGGGTATGCTGGCCACCACCGGAGCTATTTCATCTGTACATTATCTGGACGGGAAATGGGATTGCAGGGTGATTGGAAACAGGGATCCCCAGGGGATCTGTGGAAGTGGATTGATCGATGTAATAGCTCTTCTCCTGGAACACGGATATTTGGGTGAGTTTGGAGAGATCCTTTCCGGAGCAGGAGAGGTGCCCTTGGACAAACCCGTTGTTATTACGCAAAAAGATATCCAGGAATTTCAGCTGGCGAAATCAGCCATTGCCACCGGTCTGGAGATACTCATGCGAAAACTGGGGATCGGAGCGAACGATATTGCTCGTATCTACATTGCAGGAGGATTTGGGAGCTACATCAACCTGGATAACGTGGTCAGGACCGGAATGATTGATGACAAGGCGGAAAAGATGCACCAACTGGGCAATTCTGCATTAATGGGTGCCAAGATGTTCCTCTTCAGTGACTCTTCAGCTCCTGAATCGATCTTATCGATTACCGATCATGTGAATCTGGAGTCCGAGCCCGATTTTCAGGAGCTCTATGTGAAAAACCTTTCCTTCCGGGGATTTAGCGGGGTATGAACTGAATAGTTCCTGTCCGGTTACCCATGGAATCAAAGGATATGGGACCGGTCACTCCATGGGGATAGTTCATTCCGGGAAGGTGATCCTTTATGGATTCCTTATCCAATCCGGCCTGAAGTATCGATTCCAGGATCAGGTTCATCCCATCATAGGCATAGCACGCTGTGATTCCGGGTAACTGACCATATTTTTGGAAGAAGGCTTCATGGAATTTACTCTTCCTGGTTGGTGAATCGCCATAATGGTAGATACTCTGGATTCCTTCAAATGCAAAAGAGCCCTTCTCAGATCGTTCCATGCCTGCAGTGAATGCAAGCGTCCCATATATCCGGATGGCTGGCAAGATCTCTCTTAAACGGATCACCAATTCCCTTATCGTGTCGGAATAGAAGGGTATAATCAGGTGATCCACTTCTGCTTTATCCATCTTACCCAACCAATCTTGGATGTCCCGATTTTCTGAATCTGAGTCGAGAATAATGGGACTCTCCTTTAATTTTTTGGCTGCTTCCCGGGTAAGACTTTTTACAGCATATCTGGTATCGTATTCCTCATTGAGTAGTATGGCGGTAGTGCCTCCTCCCTGTTCTGTAATCAGATGCATAATGGCCCTGGCTTGCTGATCGTCGTTGGGAACGATCCGGATAAACCAGGGTACATAAGCCTGGGAGAGTGTGGGATCAGTGGCTCTGGTCTCCATGTAGGCCATATGGGATTTGGCAGCCACCTGTTCGGCCAGGTGGGCATTTCGTCCATCCAGGGCACCCAGAATGGCTCTCACGTGATCTTCATATACCAGACTTACCGACTCCTTGGAACCTGCCCCCCAGTGGCCTTCTGTAGTTCTAACCACCACTTCAAACGGTATTCCTTTATAGCCACCTTTGCCGTTGGCTTCTTCCACAGCCAGTTCAACTGCCTCAATGATCTCCGTGTGGGAGTTATCGGGTAGCAACACTCCAATTTTTATGGATTCTCCATGACCATCTCCGGAATATGCTCCAGACACGAGTATCACCAGAAAGAGCAGGAAGAGATATAAAGATGCACGAATCAATTCAGTGGATTATTTCTTCTGGTACACACTTCGACCAATAGCTTCAGCCACTTTAGTGAGCTCTTTCATGAGTATGTCGAAATCTTCCGGATACAAAGATTGGGTACCATCGCATAGTGCTTCCTCCGGGCTATGATGCACCTCAATAAGCAGTCCGTCTGCACCGGCAGCAACTGCTGCTTTAGACATGGTGGGTACCAGGGACCGATCTCCCGTTCCGTGACTTGGATCTACAAGTACCGGAAGATGGGTATGCTGTTTCAGGACCGGAATAGCATTAAGGTCCAGGGTATACCTGGTAGAGGATTCAAAGGTCCTGATCCCGCGTTCGCAGAGAATGACCGAAGGATTACCCCGGGCCAAAATGTATTCAGCTGCATTCAGGTATTCATCCAGTGTGGCCATCATACCCCGTTTCAAAAGGATAGGGATCCTGCAGTTTCCAGCCTCTTCCAGGAGTGGAAAATTTTGCATATTTCTCGATCCTATCTGCAAAATATCTGCGTACTGTGCTACGGTGGCCACCTGTCGGGTATCCATTACTTCAGAAACTACCGGCATACCCATAGCAGACTTTACTTCACCCAGCAATTCCAATCCCTCTTCTTTGAGTCCCTGGAAGCTATAGGGAGAGGTACGGGGTTTGAATGCGCCACCTCTTAATATGGCAGCTCCCGAACTCTTGACATGCTGTGCAATTTTAGTGAGCTGTTCAAGGCTTTCTACAGAGCAGGGTCCGGCCATGACCACGATCTCACGACCTCCAATGGGAACTCCACTCACCTCAACGATTGTACCCTCCGGTTGTGAGTCCCTGCTTACCAGCCTGGGAATTGTCTGTTTGTGTACAGGCATGTTACAAGTTTCGGAATACATTGCAGATGTTTTTACCATCCAGAGGAAAATGATTAAGCGGTTGAATTTACTGAAAATATAGTCGCTTAAGTCAACACCTTTTCTATAGCATACTCCTGAGCTAACGTTCTTATTCAGTGGAGGTGGGAGAGAAAGTAAACGCCCCGTCCTTCACTTCAGCCATAAAAATAGGTCCGATGTCATTCCAGGAGGCATCAAAAATAATTTCACCGGTCACACCCTGGTAACCCTGGAAAGTCTTGAGATCAGAAAGCAGATCCCTGATCAGTGCTTTGTTCAGTCCTGCTTTGCGGATCGCTTCTATGATCAGATTCATGCCATCATAAGCGTGTGCGGCAAACACATCGGCCTCCATTCCAAACCGTTCGGAGTAGTTTTGCTTAAATGCCTTGAGAGGCGGATGATCCGCATTGGGATTATATTGACATGTGCTTACTACTCCGTTTGCGTTTTTACCGGCAACTTCTAAAAATTGCGGATTCACTGCCCGGTCGGAAGCGAATACAGCGTGGTCCATGCCCATCTCACGCATCCGGTTCAGGACCAGACCTGTTTCAAGAGCATTTCCCCAGAGTACCACGGCATCGGGATTTGAATTCCTGATCCGTTCCAGTTGTGTGTCAAAATCAATTTCACCCACTTCGTAGCGGACTTCCAGGACAATGGGACTCCCTACGCGAAGTGCAGCATCCCTGAATTCCATAACACCCACTCTTCCGTACCGGTTATTGGCCCTCAGGACCGCCACCCGTTTGTATCCCTTCTGTTTATAAATGTAATCTACAAGAGCATAACTACTCTGTCTGTCATCGCTGATGCACCTGATAGTCCACGGTATACCGGTTTCCGTGTAGGTGGGGTCGGGATCGCCGGTATTGACCATAAAGAGCTCTACCTTAAGCGCTACCCTTAATGCCACATGTGAGTTGATATCGTCAATGGTGCCCAGGAAAGCCCACACACCTTCATCACTCATTTTGACCACTTCATTGGCTGCTGCACCCCAGAGCCCCACATCATTATGTGGTATGAGCGTAAAAGGCAAACCCTTATAGCCGCCGCGTTTGTTTGCCTCTTCCATGGCCAGAGTGGCTCCCTGCATCATTTGTATTCCCTGGGGGACCAGCACATCTCCTTCCAGAGGAGCCAGTAAACCGATTCTCACTTCGGTCAGATCGCTGGGGGGCTTTTTATCACGACCTGCTCCTGTGAAGGGTTGAGGTTCCAGAAAATGCTTCACATAAGCATCCTGGTACCGGCCATATGGTATCAATTCTCTGGGAGTTTTTCCGTAATTATCCTTCTCCTTGTATTGTGCTGTTGCTTCCGCCAACGGCTGGAGCATCAGGATGGTTGTAAATATTGCAATACAAGCCGATTTCGTAATCTTATTTCTCCTCATGGCTGTTTCTCTCTTTGATTGACTGTATTATTTAATCCTTGTACCGTGACTGAGTCCCTGGGAGGTAGCCACCCATATTTCATCCTCCTGGAAATCTACTCCAATGACAAAATTGTGTGAAATTCCGGTGGGTGCTGGCTTTGTACTGGTTCCATTTTCATTAAAGTAGATCAGGTTTCCTCCCGTTCCGCTCTTTTTATAGGTAATCCACTGTGTGCCATTGAAGCTGCTTAGCCCTTCATCTGTACATAACCATACCACATCCCCGTTGGCTTTCAGGAAATTGATGAAGTTGCTGGCCAGACCGCTGTCATGATCAAAATAGCCTTTCCACTGGGTGCCGTCATACCTGCTCATCCCAAAATAGGTGGCCACCCACAATATTCCATTGGCATGGGATACAGCAGTGGTAATGTCGTGCACTACACCATCGTCGGGGAAGAGGTCGATCTCCATCTCTCCGTCTGGATCCACATAATCTCTGAACTGACCTGTTTCAGTCTGGTATTCAATCACCCCTCCTCCCCAGGCAGCTATGAATATCTTTTCATCTCCTGCACAAACACTATAGGTCCAGGGCTCATGCATGGGGGCATTCTTTTCCGTGTAGATCTCCCAATCTTCTTTGTAGGTATCATAATGCCCGGCTCCGCCTCCTGTAGCTACCCAAACATCTTTCTCATCACATACGACCGAATAGATCACATCATTGGGCAGTCCGCTGTTAAACTGAGTAAAAGTCTCAAACTTACCTGCCGAGTAGCGGTTGAGCCCTCCCAGGGTTCCGATCCACACATCCCCGGTCATTTCACTCACATCAATAGCAAGAACCCCCGGATGTGCCAGTCCATCTTCCGTGGTGAATGTGGTCCATTCCCCGTTCTCATAGAGCGCAAGACCATGACTGGTCCCTACCCAGGTCCTCTCTTCGTCCACTCTTACACAATACACCTTATCGGCTGGTAATCCATCCTTTTTGGTAAAGGTTTTCCAATTACCATATTCGGGCATGCTTTCGTTCTTTTTTTCCGGCTCCGAACCCAGCAGCAGGGCCGGAAGGAATAGACTCAGGATTGAGAATACTAGTGTGTTTTTCATTTCTCTCTTTTTTTTCTCGCTATTGTAGCATGATAGGTTTTAGCTTCTTCTTGATAATAACTGGCATCCCTGATCGATTTCAAATATTCCACCAGGTCGTTCAACTGATCCTTGCTCATATCGTTGGCCCTCCCGTGCAAATCCTCATCATTGTATTTGGTCCACAACTCTTCCAGTGTTTCAGCTCTGCCGTCGTGGAGGTAGGGAGGCGATTCATATATGTTATTCAGCTGGGGTACGTCGAACTTCATGGGATCGTCTGTGTCTGCCAGGGTTCCCACATCTGTCATCTGTAAATTGGTAAAGTAGGGAGGGGGGTGACAAGTGTAACACCGGTTATCTTCAGGGATCTCCTTTCCAAAGTTGTCATAATCCCTGTAGAAGATCTCTTTACCCCTTTGCTGTGCGGCGGTCAGTTCCCCATTTGGATTATACCTAAGGTTTGGCGGATTCTCTATCCCTGTTTCGATATGGGCCACCAGGGCATCCAGTTCTTTATGGCTAAAAGCCTCGGTTCTGGTGAGTACCATGGAAAACCTCATCCCATCCTGTTTATAGATGGTCTGGTTTTTTCCATTCCATTTGTATGGGGGAATATCTCCAATATCCCTCAGTGTTTGCACATTGGCCAGGTTGCGTCCCATGTCCCTGGCAGCCATGTTATATACCAGTCCGTCCTCGTGAGAGTCGGGATGACAGGTATAACAGGCATACTGGTTCTGGAAGGTATGGCCGGCGTTGTGGAATAATTGTCGTCCGTGACGGGCAACGGTAACCCTTTTGGGACCATTCAGAGAGATGGTTTTTTCTGTTTGGAGCGTTTCAGTATTGATCACAGCGATCCGGTCTTCCAGCCGTTCAGCCACGTATAGCTTTTTCCCGTCGGGTGAGATCTCGATTCCCTGGGGATTGGCTCCGGTGGCGATCCTTCCAATTACATACCTGCTGCTGATTCCCAGGTGATTGGCATAGGTCTGAAGTTGCTCCTCAGAAGATTCATTCAGCAGTTTTCTGATCTCCTCCAGGTCGATGACAGAGATCAGGTCCACTGCGGCGTGAGAAACATAGGCACGGTTTCCATCAGGTGCGATAACAATGTCAAACGGATCGGCATAATATTGGTTGGGCTCATCCAGGAGCAACTGTACCACTCTCCCGTTCTCTTTTCTTTCAATGATCCCGATGCCGTGGGTCATCATCCATCCCCGGTCCACCTGAATGGAAGGAATCAGATTCTTAGGCCGGACTAACGTACTGATGGCAAGATCACCTGAAGGGGTTACTGCTACATTTTCCATGATGTAGGCATTCTCAAACATAAGTCGCTCACTCACTCTCTGATTGCGACTATGAGTCACAGTCATTTCCGTCACCGGAGGTGAACCGTAGGGTACCTCGAGAGATCGTCTGCTGGAGACATAGACGTCACTTCCGTCGGGAGCAACTGCCGCAGAAACCGGATTGTTTCCTGCCTTCAGCCTCCTCTTTTCCTTCAAACTGTTCAGATCAAATATGGAGATATCGGAGGAGTAGGAATTCACCACATAGAGGAAGGCTTGATCCGGACTTATGGCCATTCCGGCAGGACCACTCCCTCCGGCAAGTGTGTCTTTTACCCTGCCTTCTTCCAAATCAATCACATACACATTATCAGCCCACTGATTGCTCACATACGCGGTGTTATGATCCTGATTCACCTCAACAGAATGGGGCATGTTTCCTACTTCAATCTTCTTCAGTACTTTGCTCTCCACGGGGTCCACCACCAGTAATTGGTTGGATTCCTGTCCCACCACATACAACTTTTCACCATCCGGGGAGAGGCTGATATTATAGGGAGAAATATAGACCTCATTAAGCATACTGGCTATGAAATTGTCTTTCTGGGTATAGATGTGGCAGGTCCAGCAGGTAATGGGATGATCATCCACCGCAGTGATATAATTCACATGGACTCTGGCTCTCTTGTGTCCCAACACAGCACCCACAGCCAGGATAATCCCTATAGATCCGAAAATAATTATGCTCTTCAATCCTTTCATTACTCAGATTCCTCCAGTTTACTTATTCCCTGATTTGCAGTAATCACAGCTGGGGATTGTTTCACTGCCAGGGGTACTCTGTTTTCAGGTGCTAATTCGGGGTCAGCATGGCATCCCACACAACCCCTGCGTTCATTGGGCCGCAACCAGATCCAGCCCGACGGGCCTCTTACCAGATCTCCTTGTGGATTCACACTCCTTAATTGAAAAGGTGTATTTGCATCGATTTTGAGATAGATGGATCCGTCTTCTGCTGCTTCCACCTCTCCCATCAGGCCCTGCAATCCCACCACTTGAATGCGGTTGACCAGGCTGTCACCTGAGACCATGTGATTTGCGGGCAGAACGGAATGATTGATATTCTGTGCCATCAGGAGTCCGGTCGGGTTATTGGGATTCACCGCACTGGGAAGTATCCTGGGCCGTGGACGAGCCACTACCATCACAGGATCTAGCAACGATTTCCCGTCTCCGTAGATCCTGTCACCAATTGTTCCATCCTCCATATGAAACCAGTAAAGTGCAAAGGGCTCTTCCGCAGAGGAACGGAACGATACCACTCCGCTGTCGTCGCCGCTTAAGGTCACCGAGTGGAAATCCCCTTCGATGCCCTTTGAAAGATCGGTATACGTGTTCATGGGCCGGTTCTGGTGTATCCGTGCAAGCTTACCTTTTACGTGCTCTCCTGTAATGCTTTCAATGAAGTAGATGTCACCCCGGGTGGATTCGATCGCCTTGCTTGCCGGTACTCTGTCGTCACTTCCCTGGTAGTAGAGCTGACTTTTGCTTCCGTCGGGCAGCATAACCATCAATAGGGCTCCTCTTTCTGTGGGGTATTGCTGACTGCTGGTGTAGAGTATTCTCCCATCGTTCAGCACACTGGAAGCTTTGTCGGAGTGTGGATGAAATGTAAGCTGCTGCAGATCCGATCCGTCCCTGTTGCATTTATACAGGGTGGCAATCTCCCTGTTCATCATAAAACCTGACCGGCTGAAGAGGATCATTCCGTCGGGGAGAAAGGCGGGATCGGTACAATCCTCCTGAAGGTCTGTTACCCTGGAAGCAGATCTCTTTTGAAGGTCCCTCACCCAGATCTGCCAGGGATCCTCTTGTTTTACTTTACCTGAAAAGATAAGATACCGTCCATTGTTGGAAAGGACAGGTGAGCTGGCAGAGTGGAACTTCTCTGTAAGGAGTGTAGCCCGATGATCGGGAGCTTCAGGATCCAGGGCGATCAACCTGGCGCCTTCATAGGAGGTTCCGGTGCCTTGTGCAAGCTCCACCGCTATGACCATCCCTTCGTATGAATGGCTGCTACAGGAAAAACAACACAATCCGACAATCCCTGCAAGTACTATTCTTCCACAGAGGCCTCTTATTCTCCTGAATATCATTAATCCTTTTTTCATTTTTCTTTCACCGTAATGATCTGATTGGCTTCCAGGTTTTCCAGCTGTTGCACTTTTCCGGAGGGCCATTTTATCTCAACGGAATCCACTCTGTCGCTTTCTCCAATGCCAAAATGCATGCGGTGATCATTCTGTGAAAGATATCCGGTGGTACTTCTCCTGAGTCCCATCTGTTCTTTACCCCCTGCCGACAGGGTCACAATCGCACCGATACCATCCCGGTTGCTGTCGGTTCCCTCCAGCTGGATGATGATCCAGTTCTTCTCATTCCCCTGGTTATTTCTCAGCAATACTCCATGGCCATCCAGGTTCACAATATAACCATCCAGGTCTCCGTCGTTGTCATAGTCCCCAAAGCAAGCCCCTCTGCCCACCAGCTCTTCCTGAAAATAGGCCCCCTTTTCCAGGGAAGCATCTCTGAATTTCTCCCCGTCCAGATTCTCGAACAGCTGATCTTCCTGTCCGTACAGATGTTTCAGTTCCCCATTCACCTTGAAGATGTCCACATCTCCGTCATTGTCATAGTCAATGAAAGAGGAGGACCAACCCACATGCTGACCACTGGCAATAGCAATTCCCGAGGGATAGGACATATCGGTGAATACTCCGTTACCCTGATTCTGATAGAGTGAGCAATAGGTGTCGTCGGACATGAACACATCCAGGAGGCCATCTCCGTTATAATCGGCAAAGTCCACCGACATGCTGATGGTCGCTTCACCAGCCTGGTTAAAAGCCATACCGGTCATAATTCCCTGATCTACGAATCCTTTCCCTGCTTCATTATGATAAATGTTATTGATCATGTGATCGTTGGCAACAAAAATATCCAGATAACCATCTCCATCGAAGTCTGCTGCACCTACCCCCATGGCTCTTCCATCCGGATTCTCAATTCCTGTGGTTTCGGTCACATCTTCAAAAGAGCCATTCCCCAGATTGCGATAGAGCCGGTCCTGTTGTCCATCATACGCCATGGGACCCGGGAAGCCGTCCGGAGCATAGAAATATCCGTATTCGGGATCGAAATCGATGTAGTTTCCCACATAGAGGTCGAGCCATCCATCGTTGTCATAGTCAAACCATACAGCTCCCACACTGCATTGATCCCCATCCACACCTGCTTTCTTGCTGATGTCGGAGAAGGTTCCATCCCCATTGTTTTTATAGAGCACATTGGGACCGTAATTGGTAATGTAGATATCGGGGTAGCCGTCATTGTCCATGTCTCCCACTGTCATCCCCATGCCATATCCGCGGTGACCCACACCTGCTTTCCCGGTCACATTTTCAAAGGTACCATCCCTGAGGTTCCGGAAAAGCTCGTTTGAGGGATCCCCTGCTGGTTGGTCTCCTTCGCTAAGATGCTCTGTATAAGAGCCATTGCTTACATAGAGATCGATGTATCCATCCTGGTCATAATCCAGGAACACCGCCCCTCCTCCAACCGATTCTACCAAATTGTCCAGGTGCTGATCGCCAATGGAGTGCTTGAATTGAACGCCAATATCGGGTGAGACCTTCTGAAAGAAGTCCCCGTTCTCTTCCGGTACAGAGAGAACAGGTGGGTGGTCTGAAGTGCTTTTTTTATTGGAAGGCGACTGGCAACCGGTGAAGGTAAGAACCAGTGACAACACAGCAATTGCGTAATTAAATTTCATAGTCGTTCAGATCCGATTTACAGCTTCCAAATATAATTGTTTTTTAATTTAAAAAGGAGAAGGTTAATCGTGGATTTCACAGGAACAGTGCACTGAGGGGATCAGTTTTTGTATCCGGTTCATCTGTTCCATCCGCTCCTTTCTTTCTTCCAGGCATCGTGTGCAGTCGGAAAACTTCTCCAGATCCCAGCTGTCGGCAAAGACCATTCCGGCACCCAGACCGATCCCGAATGCCTGAACCTCTTCCAGGGATTGTAATGTGGGAGGAGAGAAATGTCCCGACTGCTGCAATTGCTTCATGGCTCCGGTTTCTGCCCTTGTGGGAATGACAATGCAGCAATCGGTTCCTGATTCAAAAGCGTAAACCATCGATTTTTTAGCCCAATCCATTCCCTCTGCTTCGGATAGGAAAGGGGGCCTCAGCAGCAGAAAGGTGCGTGAACTGATCCCATGACTCTTCAGAAACTTCACAGCGTTCCTGTAATCTTCAGGGCGCATCTTCTTATTGAGCCTGGCAAGCACCTCAGGATGGATCGTCTCCAGCCCCAGGGCTACCTGCAGCTGCGGGCGGATCATTTGGGCGAACTGAAGGCACCTTTTACCCGTGAGTAAGGGATGATTTTCCACTATAACGCTTTCGAAGGGTTCCACCAATTCAGCGATACGCGAATAGTCTGCAGGTGGAATGGCTCCCGGATCAAAGAAATTGGCGCTGTTGTATAATTTCAGGTGCCTGGCATCGGGTAGTTGGTCCAGGGCCCACTCGATCTGTGCAGGAACGGCCCCTTCCGGGACGGTCCGATCCGTGGTATTCTTCCAGAGGTCGCACATCAGGCAACTGAACCGGCACTCTTTATTGGTAAGGAAAAGGGTGATGACATCCTCCACATCTCCTGCCAGGGTTCGCTCTTTCTCTATCAGAAAATGATAGGGCCGGTAGGGATCCACGCTGTTTTTGGCTCCCCGTTGCTGCCGGATCCACTGATCATCGATCTGAAGATTCAGAGGGTCATTCATAAATTCGCAGGAATTCCTGGCGATAGGTGAGGTCGTTTTCAGGAAAATGGGCCTTAAAAGTATCACCTGAAGCTGCTCCGTGCTGGAACCGTCGTTTGGGGAAGACAGGCATTTCCAACCCTGTGATCGCCTTGACGCCGAGTCTTACCAGTTCTCCTTTCAGGCTGTAGAGCTTATCGTGGTCCCAACCGGTCATATCGATGAAGGGTATCCCCTCGGAAATCTCTATGACATTGGGCAGGGTGTAGGGGCTGAGACTCTCAAAACCCAGGTGATCTGCCGGAGCAAAGGTGCGCATATACCCTCTGCTTAATCCGCCACTGTACGTCAACGAGTGCTTCATCCGGTCCACTCCCCAGCCCTCATGGTATAGCATAAGGTTATTGAGGACACTGCGAATGGTCAGTTCCGGATTCTCCTCGATGGGATAATCCTTCAGATTTTCATCTCCGCCATCCCCATCGATCATGTATTTCCACTCAGGGTATCTGGCGCGTATACCTTCATAGAGTGCCACATTCATTGTGGCTGCCTGAATATCCAGAGGTTTGTAATCCTCTACAACATGAATGGTCTTTCGCCAGTCGAGCATGGAAGCTTCCAGCTCAATGGGTTCCAAAAATAACTCCAGACCCAGGGCCTCCATGAACTGCCTCGCTTGCATCAGGTCTGCTCCACCGCCATCCACACTCAACGTAAAGGCTTTGAGTCTGGAAGGACTCTCTCCGAGCTCCCTGAGGGCATGATAAGTGAGCAGAAAGACGGATCCGCTATCGACGCCAGCTGAGAAACTGATCCCGATGGGGCCACTGGTGGCCCTGGTTTGTAACCATTTCCTGATCTCCTGGTAAAGCGCCTCCATATAAAGGGTGCCGATCTGGACCGGATCGGAGCCTTTCAGCCTGTTTCGTTCAGGAGTGAAGAAGCGTTCATAGACGGGATTGGGGTCGGGGCAGCCCAGCAATTCTATCTTGGTAATGTAATGTGCTGGGGCCATCCGGGTATAGGAAGGTTGAAACTGATCTTCCAATCCTTCGAACTTGAGGTGGTTATAGATGGCATCGATCCGCTCACCCACCACCAGGCAGGGCCCGTCCTCCAGTTTAGCGATGAAATAGCGAACAGGTCGCCCGATGGATCTGGCCATATGAACGCTCTTTTCATGTACCGATATCAGGGCAAATTGACCATCAATTTCACGGATCTTCTTCGCATCTCCTGATTTGACGATTTCTACGGCCTCTTCATGACTCATGTTATAAATCACATTCTTTTCGGGATGGGTGAGATCCACCACTCGACTGATATACTGAAAGTTAGTCATAATATTATCTGATAATGTATGTGGGGTTAAAATTAATCATTATTCTCTATTTTCCGATCACTCATCATCAATAACCCGATGTATTTGCAGGTAACCGCTGTTCTTTGCCGATACGAATCCTTCACTTTGTTGAGGGCCCAATTGTATCTGCTTGATATCTTTCACATCTCCACCCATATAGAGTCCGCTTTCCACAGCCGGAACCGGAATAAATCCACCCTTACCATCTCCCTTCAGGTAGAGGCCTATGCTTGCATCGTTGCGGGTAGTTTCTGCTTCTGAGCCAAACAGGTTCCCACCCATGACCAGGTCCAGGTGGCCGTCATGGTCCACATCCGAAACGAGAATTCGGTTCACCGAAGAGATTTGTGCCAGGTTGGGAAGGGTATGGAACCGGAACTCTCCATTGCCCAGGTTCTCCAGATAGCTGGTGGCAAAGTTTGTAGCCTTGTAATGGAGGGCAGCTTCCAGGTTCTCCTGGCCATAGACATCCACCAGGCTGGCTGCCCCAAAATCATTGTAACTGGGAAATTTTTGCTTGATGAAGGGCATTTGATGAGAGGAGCAGGTCCGGCCCCGCACCGGGTACAACGTTTCACAATCGTAGTATCCCAGTACGATATCAAAGGTGCCGCTGTTGTCAAAATCTTTCGCGTAGACCTCAAAGGGATTTTCCGCACTGGCTTTATACTTATAGTTCAGTCCCAGGTTTCCCGCCACCAGGTCCAGGTCCCCGTCCCGGTCAAAATCTGCGGCTTGTATACAGTTCCACCAGCCCACATCTTCTGACACTCCCGATGACTCACTTATATTCTGAAATCCGGATCCGCTGTTGCTGAAGATCCGGATCGACATCCACTCTCCTGTGATCACCAGGTCGAGGGTTCCGGAGCCATCCAGGTCTCTCCACAATGCATCGGTGACCATACCCAAATTTTCCAGGTCAGGGATCACCTCCCCGGATACTTCGGTGAATTGGATCTTTCCATCACGACTCTCATTTCTCAGGAGTTGACTCGATACAGGCTCGGGGTACCTCCCCGGTTTTTGTCTTCCCCCCACGAAAAGATCCAGGTCTCCATCTCCGTCATAATCGCCCGGGACAACACACGATCCGCTCTCCCGGATGTCAGGCAGGGCATCGCTGCTCTTCTCAAACCTCCCGGTGCCATCATTCACATAGAGGCGGTCCCGGAGCAAAGGCGAACCCTGGTCATACTCATTGCCTCCACTTACCACATAGAGGTCCAGGTCACCATCCCCCTCTGCATCAAACAGGGCGGCCTTCATATCTTCCATCCGAAGGTCCCCGGACCACGGTTCAGGATGTGCCAATGCAAAACCTTCCTTCGATTGAAGGTAGAGTTTCCCTGAACTTCCGATGGCTCCACCTACATAGAAATCATCCGATCCGTCCCCATTCACATCTCCCACAGCCAGTGCCGGTCCCAGAGTCGACATCCTGTGTGGAATTAAGCTCTCCCTTTCATAATCATTAAAGGCATTTTCTTCATGAAGGTGGGATAGATTCAATTCCCCTGTAACATCCTGAAACTGCCTGGTTTGTTCTGTTCCATGTGCAAATTCCTGATCGGCCTCCTCGTAAGCGAGCATCAGCGTCTGATTAGTATGGATATCTTTCAGGCGCTGACTCTTTCCATCGGGCCATATGATCTCTACCTCAGGAACGCTTTCGGTCACGCCCACACCTACGTGGAGTACCGGACTTACAGAGGACTGGAAACCACGGGTGAGGTACTGTTCCACCATTTGGGTGCCCTCTTCCTGGTCCACCATGATCCTGCTTCCGATTCCCATGGGATTCCCTTCAGGGCCCTTAAGCTTAAACTGCAGATAGTTACCCAGGTTCAGGTCGCTGGCCTGGTTCTCGTAAATGATGGAGGATCCGCCTGAGTTATTGATGACAATATCCAGGTCACCATCGTTATCCAGATCCGCATAAGAGGTTCCATTGGAGCAAGTGAGCAGTTCATCCACCCACACATCATTCATGTTTTCAAAGCTGATCTCCCCCTGGTTCCTGAAGAAGTAATCACTTTTTTGCCGGTCTGGCAGCTGTTCAAGGATATTGGTGAAATAGGTGTTTTTATCCACTTTTCCTTCTGAGTAATCCACGAACATCCGGTTCCGGAAGGAGAGGTAATCCACATTGATCAGATCCCCCTTGATCCCATTGGCCACGAAGAGGTCTTTGAGCCCGTCATGATCCATGTCAAACACCAGCGGGGACCAGCTCCAGTCTGTATTTGAGATTCCGGTAATCTGTGCGATATCTGAAAAGTGAGGTACCTTTTGATTCTCTGACACTCCATTGTTCACCTGTACCGTATTATACATGTACTGGGCGTGTTCACCCAGATCCAACAGGGTGGTATAGAGCAATTCATTCATGCTTCCCATGCTGGCTTTGATGTTGAAGTTGTCTTCAGCGGTCATATCCAGGGTAAAGAGGTCGGTCCACCCGTCGTTATTGAAATCCACCAAATCATTTCCCATGGAGGCGTATGAGATATGGGGGAAGGCTTGATGGATACGGGGAGTAAAAGTTCCATCTCCATTGTTGAGATAGAGTTCATCTCTTCCCGTAAAATCATTGCTCACGTAGAAGTCTGGCCAACGGTCGTTGTTCACGTCACTTACAGCGATCCCCAGTATGCACCTGAGCGTATTATTGATGAGTCCCGCGTCATCCGATACATCTACGTAACGGCCTTCCTGATTCTGGTAAAGCCGCTCCCCGGTAAAGTCCGCCTGGGTCTGCAGGAAGGTCTCCAACTGAGCGAAGGGATAGTCGCCCTGGTGATGATTGGCCAGCACCATATCCAGGTCACCGTCCAGGTCATAATCAAAAAAGGCGGCCTGTGTGGAGAACATATCGATGTCCAGGTTGTATCGTGAAGCTTCATCCACAAAGAGAGGGATCCCCTGATCATTCAATCCCTGGTTTACATAGAGCCGGTTTCTCCTCGCTTCAGGTGTACTGTGGAGACCAGATACTGACAGGTATATATCCATCCATCCATCCGAATTAATATCCACGGTGGTCACCCCGGTCTGGAATCCCAGGGAATCAGCGGTCCCCGAGATTGCAGAGACCTCCTTGAATTTCATACCCCCCTGGTTCAGATAGAGGGCATTTCCCTGCTGCGCTGAAACAAAGTAAATATCCTGAAATCCGTTGTTATCAAAATCAGCAACGGATACCCCTGAACCGTTGTAGAAATAGATATCGTTGATCGAATTGTGCTCTTCTCCTTCGGTCAGCCTGTTTTCAAAATGGATCCCGGTTTGCTCAGGATACAAGGTATTGAACAACTTGATTTGAGTTGCATCCCTGTGAGTTACTCCGGAATCAATTTCACCCGTTCCACATGAGGAGATCATCCATGGCAATGCCAGTAACAGATACCAATACTTCATCATCATATATATTTGACTATTTACCTGGGGGTACTGTTTTCTATGTTATTAATGCCGCTTCCCTGTTTGAGGGTCAGGTAACGGTCCACCTCCGGAATCCTGAAATACTCCCTGGTTCCGTCCGACCAAATGATCTCCAGATGGTCGATCTGATCTGTCTCTCCCAGTCCGATGTGCATCCTGGGATCATTGTTGGTCAAATAGGTGGTGGTCCACTGATTAACAAAAACCTTGATTTGTTTGTTCGCGTGCACCATTACCCGGGCACCGATGGCATCGGCGGGGCCAGCTTCACCTTTCAGTGAAAGTCCCAGCCAGTGGTTTTCGTTTTCCGAATCGTTTCTTAGCAATACCGCATTAGCCTGCAGGTCCACATGGGAGATGATAATATCCAGATCTCCGTCGTTGTCATAATCCCAGATGGCAGCTGCGCGACCCGATCGTTTTTCTGAAAAATAGGGGCTCACCTCCTTTCCCACATCGGTGAAGTTGCCTTTCCCGTCATTTTCCATCAGGAGTGGATATTGCAGTACCAGTTCCTCGGCGGTCCCGTTGGCAGAGAAGATATCGAGGTCACCATCATTGTCGTAATCAAACAGGGCAGAAGCCCATTGCCCCTTGCCGGAAAATGCAGCGGCCACACCGCTTCTTTCTGTGATATCCTCGAATGTGCCATTCCCATGGTTTCGGTATAGCGCTCCATACTTCAGGTCGGAGACCAGCAGGTCCATATGGCTATCCCCATCCACATCGCCGATGGCTCCGTGCATGGAACCGGTGGTTTGTCCCTGACTGTTCACTGCCACACCGATCTCCACCGCCACATTCTTGAAACTGTTTCCATCATTTCTGAACATGAAATTGGCCTGGTGATCGTTACCCTGGAAAAGATCCAGGTCCCCGTCCACATCATAGTCATAGACCGTGAGACCCATGCATTTAGAGTCGGGATAATAGAGGCCGGCATCCCTGGTAACCTCCAGAAAGGTCCCATCCGGATGCTGTGTATAAAGCATGGAAGCCTGTCCTTTATATTCAGAAGGATGGGGCATCATTTCCGGGGTGGTGGGGGAGAGGTATAGCGGATCAAAGGCCAGGAAATTGCCAACAAAGAGATCCATAAGTCCGTCCCGGTTGTAATCCCAGAATGAAACTCCCACGCTCCATTTAACAAAACCATTGAGGGAGTCAGGGCCCTGAAGTCCCAGTTGATCCGTGATATCCGAGAAGGAGCCGTCCCCGTTGTTCAGGTAAAATACGTTGGGACCATAATTAAGGAGGTAAAGATCCTCATCTCCGTCGTTGTCATAATCTATGGCACCGGCTGCCATACTCCAGTGCCGGTCGTCCACCCCTGCCTCTGTGGCTACCTCTTTAAAAGTACCGTCACCCTGGTTCCTGTACAAATGGTTGGGAGTGTTTTCAAATACCTGTCCCTCTTCATCGGAGACCCCTTCCAGCCAGGTCCCGTTCATCATATAGAGATCCTGAAAACCATCTCCGTCATAATCAAATATTGTGATGCCTGAACCACTGCTTTCCAGAATATTCTCGTAGGTATGATCCCCGAAATTGTAAAGAAAATCGATCCCTGCTTCCCGGGTCACCTCTGTGAAACTTTGTGCTGTTCTTCCACAAGAAATCAGGGAGAGAATTCCTGTGCTGCATACCAGAAGAAGCCCTCTTCCAATCCTCACATCCATCTTCAAAATGATTTGGCCAAATATAATCATTGCTTCTCAATAACTGCACGGCTGAATTCCCGGTCAGTCACTTCCCTGGTATTATACTTTTTCTGATATCGCCTGGCCTCTTTGTTATCGGGGTATGCCTCACTCTCATCATAGGGATAACGGCTCATTCCATGGAAAGGCAGAGGCTCCACCCGGTTGCCTTCTGCTGTATTCATATCTCCGTCTTTCACCCATCCCACCGAGTAGATCAGGAAGTCACGTCTCCAGCCTTCAGTCAGTTCGTTCACCTCACCGGCATCGAACTGGATGGTGGTTTCATCACCAGCATTGGCAATAATATACTGGTTATCAGAATGGAGTAAAAGCTCATGAACATCTCCGTATCGTGTATAGCGACCAGAGAGGTCCCTCCATTTCTGTTCCGTGGTGACGGATGAGTAATCGAACCAGTGCGGACCGTAACGTCCTCCTTTTCGATAGAGTTCCGAGAATCCCCTGAAATGGTGATCGGCCGAGGCAGGTGTGAGTCGGACGATAGAAGCGGATGCATCCTCAGAAGGGGATGCGAAGAATGCATAATCCCAATAGATCTCCATATTGGTGCAAATACGTACCCCTCGATCACCCGATAGGAATTTGCCTCTCAGATCGATAATGATGGTTTTGTTCTTTCCCTGGGGGAACCCGATGTTGTCTATGACCGTTTCCCACTCACCTGCCTGATTCATCACCTGCAGGTATGGGGCCACTACCCTTTCATTCTCTCCCTGGGAAAGTGCCAGGTTGATACTGGCGTCGGTGGGGAATATCCAGCCATTCAGGAAGAGGAACATATGATCGGTTCCGGGAACACTTCCCGGATCCAGGGTGAGCCTGCTCATCTCGGTTATCCCCTGGTACCTCCTCTTCTGGAATCCGGAAACATACCGGTTGTCTTTTTGGGTGATCAGTTCCAGTACATCATTCCCCGCTCCGTCACTGGCACTCAACGGTAAAAGCTTGTGGGTCACATGGTAGATCTTTAATGGAGGATAGGGAGGAGGGACAAACTGCTCATCCACATAGATCTCAGTCGCCTCGGGATGATCCACTACCACCAGTTCCACCTTATCCAGGTAGATAGTCTCCCACAGCTCCTCGGTGATCTGGAGGGTAAATTTCCCATTCTTTGCTCTTAACATCTCCCCGGGAATCTTCAGGTAGTCCTCTGAAGCATTGGCAAAGGCATAGGTCTGCTCTTCCCCCATAATTCCCATGGGCATGCCCAGGGCACTCCTCCACATGATGTCCTTCACAAACTCAAACTCTTCCCCGTTCCATGTATAGAGGAAAGGACACGATCCTTTGAGCTGCTGCTCTTCGATCAGATCCTGCTCGATGCCTGGTGTGAAGATATTTTGTGGTGTTCCGTTGGTCCAGAGAATCCTTACCACATCCACCTCAGAGCGGTCAGCCAATCCAAAATAGATATTAGGCTGAGTAACCACCTTCATTTGATAAAGATTTCCAGCCCTCAATTCGATCTTGGCTCCGATGCCGTAGTGGTTATTTTTTCCGCTTCCGGCCCTGATCCCTTTCAGCCGCATCTTCAGGTGATGATTGGCATTACCTCCATCGTTGCGGAGTAACCGGACTCCGCCGTGGAGGCCAGCCAGGAAAATATCCATATCCCCATCTTCGTTGTAATCTACCACATGAATCTGACGACCGCCTTCCAAATCTTCAGGCAGCAGGTGGGAAACGTCCTCAAATGCTCCGTTGCCTTTGTTGTGCATCAACAAACCCCCGGGAAGAAGTTCTCCTTCCGGTTCCCCGACCGTCAGCAGGTCCAGAAATCCGTCGTTATCAAAATCGAGGAACTGGGCATCGTGTGTCTTTGTGAAACGCTGGAGACCCGGCAGTGCTGTGGATCGGTTATCCGGTTCAAATGTTCCCTGGCCACTATTGACAAGCCATTGATAGGAGGAACCATCCCTGCCTGCCACAAATAGATCCAGGTACCCGTCATTATTGTAATCTCCTGCCGTGGCCATTGTGGCGTTGCTGATCTCCCGGAGGCCACTCTCAGCCGTGATATCTCTGAACCTGCCTTCACGCAGGTTGGTGTAGAGTGCACAGGTACCATCCCTGTTCACTACAAAGAGGTCGATATCTCCGTCATCGTCAAAATCGCCGAAACATGCTTCTATTGTGCCACCTACATCACCGGCCAGTCCCGATGCCTCTGCATAATCGGTAAATGATCCATCCCCATTGTTCCTGAAGAGCACATTCTTCCCTGACCTGGAGATGAAGAGATCCAGATCACCCTCATGGTCCATGTCAAAAAAGATTCCTCTGGAACCTTGGTCCAATTGATCTCCGAATGCTTTTCTGGAGACCTCATCATACATCCCTTCACTTACACTTTCATAGAGAAGGGGCGAACCTTCATTCATGATCATCAGATCGAACCATCCGTCGTTGTTGTAATCGGCAATGACGGCAAAAGACTCCTCCCCTTTATGTTTTATACCAGAGGCCTCTGTTATATCCTTGAACCGTCCCATTTCCGATCTCAGAAGGAAATGCCGGTAGTTTCGTTCACCCGGTATGTAGGAACCTACATACAGGTCTTCGGTTCCATCGTGATCCAGATCGCCCATGGTTATGTGGGTGGCTGCGGCCTGTTCTTCGGTAATTTGTCCACTGCCGGTTCCCTCCATCAGGTTGAGTCCGGCTGCATCCGTGACATCGGTAAAACGGATGGCATCCAGAATGGATTCCCCTTCTGCCATCATCACCGGTGCAGCCTCGCTGAATGTAAACAGAGGAACTCCCATAGAGGAGCCTTCAAATCCTTTGAGCTCTGTAATTCCATTGTTGTATGGGTTGGTCAGTTTTAAGAAGTTATGGAATATGAGGAGTGAAGTAAGAGCCTCCTCCTTTTTGGAGGCCACAATGGCTTTATAGGTTTGATCGTAATACTCCCGGGCCTCTTCCGGAAACTCCGGAAAGATCTGACGAACCTCCTCCAGGTGACTGAGAGCCGGATCACTTTTTCCAGTGCGAAGGAGGGACTCAACCAGGTAGAGCCTGGGAACGATATTGGTGGGACAAGCTTCCACGGTACGGTTCAGATAGCTCTCCCGTTTGCTCAACTCCTCTTCGTTGGATGTGGAGCTATATGATTCTGCCAGCATGTAGAGCGACTGGATGTGGTCGGGCTTTGCGGCAATGGATGTTTCAAGTTCTTTGATAAACCGGTCATGCTGATTCATGTATTTATAGACCATGGCCAGGTTGAGCCGGATATCTGCATCCTCCGGGATAATATCAAGGGCTTTTTTCAGGTTCATCTCTGCCTCCTCATAGCTGCCCATACGCAGGTAAACCAGTCCCAGGTTGGCATACCCTATGGCCTCTTCAGGTGCAAGGGATACCAGTTTTTTAAATTCTGCCTCAGCCTCCTCCAGTTTATTCTCTTCCAGGAAAGCCAGCCCCATGGTCCTTGCGGTCAGGATCGCTTCTGATTTGGATTGCTGCTGGTTAGTCTTGCCGCCTTCTCCGGTACATTGGGTGATCAATAAGGTTCCTATGAAGAGTATAGGGAGTATCGATCGCATATTGAGATTCAATTTCATCACGGTCTGTTTTAGGAGAGAACTATTTCCCTTCGCAAAAATATGTGTTCCTTTTATGAATTGAAAGTTTATCTGCCCGGTTACAGTCTGTAGATTGGGAACTCGGTGATTCTAAGTGTGGTACATCCATAAGGAATCAAGGTGATCTTCTTCGTTTCGGGCGATTCACCTGCATACTTCCCCCAAAAACCGGGGAAATAAGGCGCACCATGGGTCAGTTTCCATTCCTGCACTTTCATTCCTCGTATTCGCAGTTCAATGGGTGCGTTTTCCAGGTTCCAGGGATAGGCTCCGTTCCACTCCTTGTGTATCACCTCTACAGATTTGTTCAACTCCGTCAGATCCTCTCTCAATAATCCATAGTTCCAGTCATCTCTCGGATAGACTTCGCTGAAGGCGCGATACTTATCTTTCAGATCTTTCTCTCTCCATTCCTCTCTTATTTTAAGCGCGTAGACCAGGGGTCCCCTTTCTATGGCCCCTGAGAAATCGTGCCACGTGGTGGTAATCACTTCCATGGGCAGGGTAAGGGTCACCCGGTCCCCATCCTTCCAGGATCTGTTGATCACGGCAATGGATGCACTGATCTCTCCCTCCCAGGGAACTCCGTTGATTTTCACTACCGGATCCCGGGTCCACCCCGGTATTCTGAGATGAAAAGGAAAAGAGGCCTCTTCACTAAGGCTAAGAGTAAACCGGATCTCTTCCCGGAAAGGGAATCCGGTGTTCTGTACAATCTTCAGATCGGCTCCATCTCCCACCTTTAAGGATACTTCACTTGGAGCGTATAGCAGGGCTGCCACCCCGTGGTCCTTAGTGGCATAGTAAAGGTTCTGTACGAATTTGGGCCAGGCCTGGTGCATATTGCAGGTGCAGCAGGGATAACCGGAGAGTGTGCCAAATACAAAATCGGTTCCTTTATGGGTCTGAGTCTGATAGGAAGTCTGCAACCGGTTTGAAAGCTCCACCTGGTTGGCAGCCTGGAAGTACTGTCTGGCACTGAAATCATCCATAGCCTGGGCTGGCAGTGCATTGTAGACGATTTTTTCCAACAGATCGGCGAATTCCATATCCCCGGTAATGGTCAGAATGGATTCCAGAGAGAACATCTCTTCCGCCACGGAGCAGAATTCAATTCCCTGGACCGGATTGGTACCGTGCAGGGGCTCATCCCCTCCATACATGCCCTGGGGCTGACCGTGGTATTTTTTAATATCTCTCAAGGCCTTTTTCACGGCTTCTATACGAGACTCCTCCTGATCCTTTTGATAATATACGACAGGCTGTTTGAGAGATTGAGCCAGATTGACACAATGGATCCCGCCTGTTTTAGATATGGTAAGCGCACTGATCTCCTCTTCGTCGAAAGGATACCTCTTTAGCAGGGCGTAATGCCAAGGGGATACGGGGTCCACATTATTTTCTTCATTGGTAAATATCCTGGTCCATGGAAAGGTCTGTTCGTAGATCAGATCTCCCAGCTCAAGTAAAAATTCATCTCCCGTGATATTGTATAACCAGTATACCACCATCAGGTTATCCCCGCCCCGCCTGTTGGCCCAGAGGGTCAGATGATCCAGCGGAGTGCCAGGGAGCGCCTTCAACTGGTATCTGAAATAGCGGGTCAGGCAATCGATCACCCGCTCATCCCCTGTGGCGGAGTAGTATTGCTGCAGGATCTTCAACATCACCATTTTGGGCCACCAGTCTTGTCGGTTGCCACGCTGAAGACCCGGTTCCCGTTCCGGTTCTTCCGCAAAGGGTACCGGACCCATATACCCCTCCTCTGTCTGGTTGTTGAGCGTCCACTCTATCCACGGCTGAACCTTCTTTTTTAAATGCTCGTCATCCAGTATGTATGCCAGGGGCAGTAATCCGTCAATCCAGTAAGGGCCTCTCTCCCAACCGTCACCATCTCCTCCCAGCCAACCGTTCCGGGGACCCACCACTTCGGGGTAGATCTCATCCAGATGGCCGGTCATACCGGTTTTCATTCGTTGAAGCTGATCCATTAACCACCCGGCAGCCTTAATGCTGCCGAGAGGCAGTTCCAGGTAGGGTTTTTCCACAAGCGGTGCACGATTTTGAAGGTAGTGGGTATGCATAGGAACCTCAGATTGTTGCTTCGCATCGGGAGTGCCGCATGCACTGATCAGCAGGACAATAAGCAAATAATTTACAGGTTTCATAGAGGATTCAGTTTGTTAGTTTGCAGTCAGCCAGACAGCCATCTCCCCAATTTCCCGGTGAGCCCAGGCGTAGTATGGAATGGCCGTTAACCTGGTCTTTCCGGATGCAGACCCGGCACCACCTTCTATTTTCCCCAGTCCGCCAAAAAGTCCGGGATCAAACATAAATTCGAAATCGCCCTCTTTGTCAAGTGTCAGATCTAATACCCCGTCCGGATTGTCTGCTTCTTCAGCACAATATACCAGAGGTCCCCGCTCCAATGCCATTCTACCATTGTTTGCTTCAACCAGCTCATGGCTTACCACCTTTCTGACCGGCATATCAAATGCGATCTCAATTTTATCACCCGACTTCCATACGCTCTTTTCAAGTGTAATATAGCCCTCTTCGGGAAAGGTTTGGATGATCTTTCCATTGATTGCCACTGTGACTGAGGGTTCCTCTCCATCAATATATCGGTAAAGATCACCCGGCATCACCTCATTTTGGGCCCACCCCGGAACTCTCAGTTTAAATGCAGCATCTATCTTACCATCGCTTTCGATGGTCAGCTCAACTTTTCCATCCCATGGATAGTTGGTTTTCTGAGTCAGTGTAAGTCTCTGATCACCCCATTCCAGTTCAGCCTGGTTACTCAGGTAGAGATTTACATACACCTCATTCTCCCGTGTGGCGTAAATGTATCCGGGTAATGAGGGAAGTACCCTCACCACATTGACCGGGCAGCAGGAGCAATTGAACCAGGGTGACCTGCCACACACTCCATGGTTAAACCTGGTGATCCCATCCACTTCCAGGGGATTGGGGTAAAAGAAGGTATTGCCCTCCAGGGAGACTCCCGCCAGAAAGCCGTTGTACAGGGTACGTTCAAAGACATCCATATATTTCACATCACCACTTCGCAAGAACATTCTGTGGTTCCAGAGCATCAGGGCGATGGCTGCACATGTTTCTGTATAGGCGGTGGCGTTTGGCAGCTCGTAATCAGGACCAAATCCCTCATGTTGTGGTTCCGCCCCGATACCGCCAGTTAGATAGATCTTTTGATGCACAATATCCTCCCATATCTTATGAAGCGCGTCGTCATATGACGTTTCCCCGGTAAGGGCAGCCACGTCCGTAGCCCCTGCATAAAAATAACCTGCTCTCACAGCATGTCCCACCGCTTCTTCCTGCTGCGCCAGTGGTATATGATCCTGCTGGTATTTGCCTGCGTGACTTCCTTCGGTCAGGTCATGACCCTCCGCGTTTCCCCGCTGATCCACAAAGAACTTGGCCAGGTCCAGATATTTCTGCTCCCCCGTTACCCGGTAAAGTTTCACCAATCCGATCTCTATCTCCTGATGGCCCGGAACCCCCATGTTTTTTCCCGGTCCGAATACGCTGTCAATGAGGTCGGCATTTTTAATGGCTACATCCAGCAGGTCTCTTTGTCCTGTTGCCTGATAATGCGCTACAGCCGCTTCATACATATGACCCACATTATAGAGCTCATGATAGATCTTCAGGTTGGTCCATCTTTCCGCACCCGCTCCATCGGCAGCTTTTGAGGGATCAATGGTCCGGTTGGTGTAGAGGTAACCATCCTCTTCCTGGGCGGCTGCGATCTTTGTGATCAGGTCATCCAGGTAGGCCTTAAGTTCAGGATCGTCGTGTACCTGAAGTGAATAACTAGCGCCTTCTATCACCTTAAATACATCGGAATCATTGAAATAGATACCTTCAAATTCACCCTCTTCCAGTCCCCCCGCAATGGCAAAATTCCTGATTCGCCCGGTCTCTTCACATTTCTGAAAATTGTAGGGGATCGTCACTTTACGATTGGTCTCCAGGCGTGGTGCCCAGAAATCATCAGTGATATTTACCCGGGTAAAGGCCACCGGTGTAATGGGATAGTCACGGCTCTGAAAGCGCTGAGGGGTGGTATTGTCTGACTGAGGATCAGACTGGCAAGCCATCAGAAAAATAACCGGAGCCAGCAATGCAATTCTCATTTTCGTATATGACATGATATCGCCTTTATTTAAGTTTTGATAAATATAACGGTTTAGGCTTTTCCCAGCAGGGATTTTGTCGCCCTTTCGTTTCATATTTTTCACTATTTCATATGTCGGGTGGACCTCTAACTGTAAATTATCTTACCACAATCAGCTTATGGTTTCATACGTATACTGCAAATGCAAATATCTATTGGATTTTGGACATATCCCATTTTCGGGATTTTTGCATGTCACAGGGTGGTGACTTCTTCACAGAGAAGTGACTTATGAATTATCATGACGCATCTTTCTTTGCCCATGAAACACCCTGTTATTCAGTTTATTACAGTAGTGGTATCCGCAAATGCGAATGAAGCCAAAAGTCACACGTTTAGAAAAACTCACAAGCTTGTGACATCCGGATTTTCCGAAATGGACAACCCAGTTTTCATATACTATTCAGTTGAGTAAAGTCCTGAGAAAGTATCCCAATTTTTTATACATATCACTTATATAAAGCCTGAAAGCAAAGCCCAGACTACAACACAGAGAAATCAAAAAGAAAAATGGGGGTGTCCAATCTATTGGATTAACTGGATAATATGCTTATTTTTATTTAATATGATGCAATTGGCAGTAGAATATACGTTAGGTGAGACACCAACTGGGAATGGAGGCTTTTGAGTTAGAGACGGTTCGTCGT
>CAZURA010000045.1:0-34257 GCA_964622985.1 uncultured Bacteroides sp.
AATATTGATCCACTAAATGATGCATCCACAATTAGGAGGGTATGCTTAGAATTTATTGTCTTAATATAATCCATTAGTTGACTAGTGGGAAGCCAGTTTACCTTTGTATATCTGTTGGCATCAGAAGGTAGCCAGTAGCCAATATTGACATCTGCATCCCAGAAACCATGGCCCGCAAAGAAGATAAGGACGTTGTCTTCTGGAGTTACTACCCTGATAAGCTCATCCAGGTTCTTTATGATATCTGACCGTGTTGCGTTCTTCACAAGCGTGATATTTTCATCCTCAAAATTGTATGAAGAAGTCAGTGTCAAGTAGAGTTTCTCCGCATCATTTATCGGATTTTTCAGTTCGGGGAGAGCATCCTCGCTGTATTGGTCAATACCAATGATCAAACCATAATATTTAGATTCTTTGGCGATATGATCCGCCAGCTTTTCACTGTCATTTTTCTCCTGGCTATAAGTAAGTGCGGCCAGTAGGATTAGGATAGCAGCAATAGTTAACTTTTTCATAATTGATTATTTTGGGGATTAGGGAACAATAAGTTACCCCAAAAAATATAGAAAGGCAATTATCTCATTGACGACGGCTTATCAGCATCAATACAGCACAATTCTTAAGTTCTAGAGCAACTTCCCGATTAAGTATAAATAGTCGAGGTCCATTTGGGCTGGTAGAAGGAGATGCCCCAGTGCCCATCGTGTCACTGCAGTTTCAAGATGCGGGCACCCCATCCTTCAGACTCAATTTTTCGCTGAACCTCTTTTCGCTCCTCCAATTCCAGGTCGCGGTACACCTGGTACCGGATAGACACATCTCCTTCCAGAAGCCATTGTATTAACTCAGCCTGATTCATCTATCCTTAATAAATGAATTTATCAAAATACTTTTCGTTCAGAATGTGCTGTGTCACAAACTGGCCATCCCGGAACAGACTATAGTTGGTATAGGGTACAAAATGATTCTGGGCCTGCTCCTTGGATTCAATCTTGACACATGTAAGGCGATATCCCTTTTTAGCAGCCACGACCTCCAGTTCATTAGCATAATATTCCGTAAAGGGACACCCATGGCTATAGTAAAGGGCTAATCCTTCTTCTATATCACAAATTCCCTCTTTTGCACACGTTTTGATCCGGGGTGCCGGAGCATGCTCTTTCAGTTTTTTATACCATAGCTCAAAGTAGGGTTTGGAGGTATCACACAACTCAAATCCCTGCTTTTGAAAGAATTTCCTGTCGGAAAGAAAGGGTTGTTTCTTGGTGGAGGAGATGGCAATAATTCCATTCATCCCCTGAGAATCCTTTACACACTCATTCAGAAGTCGCGTGGCATTTCCTTTTCCTTTGTATTGACCGGAGACCCAGAAGCAGTTGATCATCATATATCCTGGGGCCTCCACCGGGCTCCATGCATGTTCTGCTGGTATATACTCTATGAATACTTTTCCGCGTACATCCAATTTCTTGAAAATGAATCCCCGGGACAGCTGACTTTTGATCCAATCCTTTTTTGCTTCATACCCGTCCCCGCACTTCTTATCAGAGATGGCACAACAGATGTGTTCACCTCCTATGTTGTTTTCATCCAGTGTAACAATGGCTTCCATGCTGTAATGATTTGTGAGTTATTTTGAGTGGATAGTAACTTCAATATGACAGGTCTCCTCTTTATCGAGTCTGATTGGGATCCCTTTTTGGAGCTCTTCACCGGAATAAGTCCCCCTGATCTCTCCCTTCAACCTATATTGGCTGTTTTTGCTGACACTGTACCATTCCGGGAACTGGTTGATCCTGGGATAGTCGATGGGCAGGTGTAACAGGGCTTGATGCCGGGGTTTCCCGAATATCAGCAGGCCCTCCCAATCCTTCTCTGCTGTAAGGGAGATATAGAGGGTTTCATTTTCCTGTACGGCCCCGAAGTCCACATCCTCCCTCCAGGGACCAATGGTCAGATCCTGAGTTTTCCATAAACAATACATTAAAGAAGTCCTGGCAAAATTTCCATCACCATGCCAGCCTTCAATAATTCCACTGTTCATCCAAGGAGCTGCCCTCTGCTGATAACTGGAGTCTTGAAGGGACCACATTACCGAGGTTTCACTGTCAATCCAGGCCTTCAGATCCGGATTAGGTTCTCTGTTGCAAAGATTGATTCCACTCTCTATGGCATCAGCAAAGCCATCTGCACTTCCTCTTTCCCAGTCAAAATCTCTGTATCCACGATTTACCTTCTGCAAGGGTTGAAGTACTGCCTGGCGGTAATCTTGCTTGTTTTCCAGCAAGTAAAGGGTATAGTAGGCATTATAGATATATCCCCAATTATCTACAATCCCCTCGTTCAGGATCTCACCAGTAAGCAGATTGACTTCATTATAAAACATGCCATCCGCATTACGTCCTACCTCCAGGATCCGGTCCATAATCCTGTAAAGAGCAGGTTGATAAGATATTGCCTTGTTAGGCTCGGTGTATTTTAATGCCACATATAGCTCACTCAATCCTGCGATAATCTCGCATCCATGATCACGGAGCCTTATGCGTTCTGCCTGATCCAACCGTTTCTCCAGCAGATAGTAGTCTCCGATATGGGTGGCCCAGTGCAGGTAATCTGAATCGCCCGTCATCCAATAGATACGGGAGAGGATCTGAAGCAGCTCCCCGTTGATCTCATCATCCCTCGGATTCCACTGCCGGTCACTTTTACTGTTCCTTGCAATGGTAACCACCTGTTTCAGGTCATTCAACATTCCGATCATCCTGTCACTCCAGGGCGAAGGCCCCAGGTATTCGGTCAACGGGATCAATCCATCCTTCATATATTCTGAGGTTCCGAATACAATACTGGCTGTATCTAACTCCTCCCTGACAAAATCTTGTTTGGAGAACGAATAATCATCGGGAAGGGAGTTCAGTCGGGAAGTAAGCCTTATCTCTGATTGAAGCATCTGATGCATTGTCGTTTCGTAGAGTGTTTTGTCGAGCAAATAGCTGGAGAGAACCATGAAGGGATAGTTATCAGCAGCTGAGTTGTGGGCATTCCAGGTATCTTTACCGCCATACAGGTTTTCGGGGATCAATCCGCTCGAGGAATCCGCATGTTCAAGCCATGAATTTGTGAATTCCAGGCACCTTCTGAAGCCCTCATTGGCGGCAATTCCGTTGTTGTAAGCCTCGTTAAAAAGCGGATCTTCGCCTGAGTGATCTGTGGTGCATGAGCACAGAATAGATGCAAGAAGCACTATGTGGATGCTTTTCATGGGTTGAGCTATTTCAGTTGATATAGAATACCTGCATCGGGTCCCAATGGAAACCCGAGCAACAGCCAGGCCACCAGTAACAGTATCCAAACCAGCAAGAAGGCCGCTGAATAAGGGACCATTGTAGCAATGATGGTGCCGATGCCGGCTTTGGGATCATACTTTTGAATGAATGCGATGATCAATGCGAAGAAGCTCATCATGGGGGAGATTACATTGGTCACACTATCACCAATGCGATATACCACCTGGGACAATTCCGGGGAGTATCCCATGATCATAAACATGGGAATGAAGATCGGTGCCAGAATCGCCCATTTGGCCGAAGCACTTCCCATGAGCATATTGATAGTGGCTGCCAGCAGGATAAAGAGAATCATCAATGGGATCAGACCGATGTTGGCCGACATGAGGAGATTTGCACCCTTTACGGCCATAATGATTCCCAGGTTGCTCCATTTGAAGTACTCCACAAATTGAGCAGCAAAGAACACAAGGACCAGATAGGTGGCCAGGGTTTTCATGGAGGAGGCCATACCGTTGATTACATCCGCGTCGCTCTTGAAAGCTCCGGTGGTAAATCCATATGCCAGGCCCATCCCGCCTGCAGTAATAAATAGCATAGCCACCACCCCTCGTATCAGCGGTGAAGTGAGCAATCCTCCATCGCTCCCCCTGAAAAAACCTTGCTCCGGAATTACTCCGATCAAAGTGATGCAAATGATTCCCGCCAGAGTTAACAGGGCCATGAGCAATCCCTTTTTCTCCCTTTTTGAAAGTCCTTCAAAGGAGTTCTCTTCTTTATCCACATTACCGGTGTAGGTTCCGAATCGGGGTTCAATGATCCGTTCGGTAACAAAGGTGCCTGCAAAGGCGATCACAACGGTGGAGGCCACCATAAAAAAGTAATTGGCTGTTGGATTCACCTCGTAACTGGGATCCAGGATCTGGGCGGCTTCGGTGGAAAGTCCGGCCAGAAGCGGATCCACAGTTCCCAGTACGAGATTGGCACTGAAGCCGCCCGACACTCCGGCAAAGGCCGCAGCCATACCGGTTACAGGGTGTCTGCCCACCGCAAGAAAGATCACTCCCGCCAGAGGTATCAGAAGGACGTATCCCACATCCGAGGCCACATTGGAGAGAATACCGGTAAAGACGATCACAAAGGTGAGTAGTTTTCCGGGTGCATTAAGAACCAGTAAACGGATAATGGCATGAATCAATCCGCTCTGCTCTGCAATTCCAATACCCAGCATGGCTACCAACACAATTCCAAGAGGTGCAAATCCAGTGAAATTATCCACCATCTCCAGAAGAATCCGGTGAACCCCATCTTGGGAGAGCAAGTTGACCGTGCGAACAACTTCTTTGGTGCCCGGATGAATCACCTCCCATTCAAGCCAGTGTCCGATGAGTGAAAGCAGAAGAGCAGTAAGAGCGAATAGAGCAAAGAGGGTGGCCGGGTGTGGCAGGGCATTTCCCACACGTTCTGTCCAGTTTAACACCCGTTGAAGTATACCTGTTCCTTTTTGTGATTTCCCCATATTCTATGAATTGCCGCCTAAATTATGTAATTCGTTTCGAATGACAACTTTTTTACCTGCTAACTGATGAAACCAATTCCCTTTTCCAGCAGCTCCTTATATCTTTCCGGATTAAAGGAATAGAGGTAAGGTGCTTTGTGTGCCCCACCTTCAAGCAGTTTCTCACCCCTATCCAAAATACCAAGTTTGAGCATTTTCTTCTGGAAATTTGAACGGTCGAGGGGCTTCAGTATAATGGATTCATAGAGGTACTGCAACTCTTTCATGGTGAACTGCTCGGGTAACAGATTAACTCCAATGGGCAGATAGTTGATCTGATTTCTGATATGTTCCAGGGCTTTCTTGACTATGAGCTGATGATCAAGCATGAGTGGAGGAATACTTCTCAAAGGCATCCATTGACACTGATCACTAAGGAAATCGGGGGTAGGAGTGCTCTTTTTCATATCTACCAGCGAGAGATAACCTGTGGATATGAACCTTTGCTCAAGCCAGGCAGTTAGTGCCGACAGATCAACTTCTGTGTTTATCGAATGTTCAGGTTTGGGAGAGATCCCTTTCCGGTCCACATCCCCGAAGGTGTGGAATTGATGCAGGAAGGGAAGTTGAAGACCTGTTCGTTCCTGGAGGACTCGTATGGCTGCGCTATCCAAATCCTCGTCATTTCTTATGAAACCTCCAGGCAAGGCCCAGATATCGGAATTCTTATACCTGAGGATCAGGATATGAAGTTCCTGCAAATCAAATCCCATGATCACACAGTCAATGGATAGCCCGGGGTGAAGATCTTCAGGATTCAATGAGGTCTTTGAGAGAGATTTTTTACCAATCATCAATCAAATGTACATATTTCTATTGTGTAATTTGCACACAATAGAAAAAAAATATACTTTTACACCCAATTACCCACAATTATCGTGAAACTCAATAAAAGCATAAATCAATGAAAAAAGTCCTAAAAGTTCTGGGTATTGTCCTGCTGGCAATCATTGTAATCCTTGTAGTTGCTTTTGCCATTGTTTCTACAAGCAAAGCAAATAGAGCGAAGAAGCTCTATGCTCAACTGGGGGAAGAAGCTCCTGTACTGACCGTGGATGGTCATACTTTCAGGGACCTCAATAAGAACGAAGTTCTGGATCTGTATGAAGACTCCCGTGTCGAGGTAGAGGCGAGGATCACTGACTTGATCGGACAGATGACACTGGAAGAGAAGGTGGGTACCATGTTTGTTTCTATGATCGGGATGACTGCAGATGGAAATCCGTATGATAAACCTAAGCTATCAAAAAATCCCATCGATATGCTGTTGGCCATGGTGGTCCCTCCGGCTTCTGAAATGTTGGTCACCAAGAAACTGAATAGCTTCAATATCCTTAATTCGTATGATGCTGATATCCTGGCCCGATTCAATAACAACGTGCAGAAGATTGCTGAACGTATGAGGCTGGGAATTCCGGTTACCATTGCCACGGACCCCAGGCATGGTGCGGAGAACAATCCGGGAGCAGCCATATTCACCTCGGTCTTCTCACAATGGCCCAACCCGCTGGGGTTAGCTGCTACCAGGGATACCTTGTTGGTAAGGGAGTTTGGAGATATTGCCAGGCAAGAGTATAAAGCTGTGGGAATCACAGTGGCCCTGCACCCCATGGCTGATTTAGCCACAGAGCCCAGGTGGGCAAGAGTCAATGGTACATTTGGTGAAGATGCAGAACTTTCTGCTATGATGACCAAAGCCTATGTATTGGGTTTTCAGGGAGATTCTCTGGGAGCGAATAGTGTGGCCTGTATGACCAAGCATTTCTCCGGAGGAGGGCCTCAACTGAATGGAGATGATGCCCATTTTCCTTACGGGAAAGAGCAAGTATATCCGGGTGGGAATTTCGACTATCATCTGATCCCTTTCCAGAAGGGAGCTTTCCCGGCCAAAACTGCCCAGATCATGCCCTACTATGGGATCCCCATGGATCAGACCGATGAAAATGTAGCTTTTGCTTTCAACAAAGCGATCATCACCGGATTACTGCGTGATTCATTGAAGTTTGACGGTGTAGTGTGTACCGATTGGGCCATAATTTCGGATAGTAAAATGGGAGAAGCGCGTGCATGGGGCGTCGAGGATTTACCTCCTCTGATGAGAGTGAAAAAGGTGATTGATGCGGGATGTGATCAATTTGGAGGGGAGTATATTCCCGAGTTGATTGTTGAACTGGTTGAATCGGGTCAGATCACTGAAGCCCGATTGGATCAGTCGGTCAGACGCATTATGCGGGATAAGTTTATCCTCGGTTTGTTTGATAATCCTTTTGTGGATGAAGAGAAGGCGAAAGAAATAGCAGGTAATGATCACTTTGTGGACAGGGGGAAGGAGGCACAGGCCAAATCGATGGTGCTGTTGAAGAATGAGGGGATATTGCCTCTGAAGCAGGGTATTAAAATCTATGCTGAAGGATTCACCGATTTAGAGGGTTTTAAACAATTTGGCGAATTGGTGAAAGAGCCATCAGCGGCCGACGTGATCGCTTTGAGGATCAATACTCCATTTGGGGAGCCCAAAGGAAAGAGCATGCTGGAAAAGTTCTTCCGGCAGGGACGTCTCTACTATTCTGACGAGGAGCTTGCTCATATCGTGGGACTGATCGGTCAAAAACCTGCAGTGGTGGTGGCTAATCTGGAACGGCCGGCCATATTGACAGAGGTTAATGAAAAGTGCCGGGCTCTGATGACCGATTTTGGCACCTCTGACGAGGTGTTGATCGAAGTACTGTTTGGTAAGAGAACTCCTCAGGGAAAGCTGCCGTTTGAATTGCCCTCTTCCCTGGAAGCTGTGGAGAACCAGATGGAGGACCTGCCATATGATTCGGAGAATCCCCTTTATGAATTTGGTTTTGGACTATCGTATGAGTAAACCTCTCTGGTATGCGTAATCAAGATCGTTATGTGAGCGTCCATACTGGGGATTTGAGTAGTATGATCATTCCTATGAGAAGCGCTCTTACCTACCTGAGTGTGATATTAGCTTTTACGGTTGTTGTAGCCTCTGGATGCAGGAGTGATCAGCATCCGGGTGAGAGTGAACCTGCCCGGGAGTTTCCCAATATTCTATGGTTGGTTGCTGAGGACCTGGGTCCCTATATTCCTCCTTTTGGCGATTCCACCATTCAGACTCCTCACCTGAGCAGGCTGGCGGAAGAGGGTGTAAGGTATATTAACGTATATTCGGTTTCGGGGGTTTGTTCTCCCAGTCGGGCCGCTCTGGCCACCGGTATGTATCCCACCCGGATAGGGGCGCATCACATGCAGATCGGCAATGTGCCCAGGGAATTTGCTAATAATCCGATGATGCTGGATTTCGTTCGAAGGTATATGCCGAAGGGATTGGATCCCTACGAGGTGGTACCACCTCCCGAAGTGAAACTTCATAGTGAATTCCTGAGAGAGATTGGGTACTACTGCACCAATAATGCCAAAGAGGATTACCAGTTTAAACCTTCGTCTTTTTCGTGGGATGAGAGCAGTCCGGCCGCTCACTGGCGAAACAGAGCTGAGGGTCAGCCTTTCTTTGCCATCTTCAATTTTATGGTCACCCATGAATCGCGTATCTGGTTGAAAGCAGCAGATTCTCTCTGGGTGGATAGTTTGCTTCAGGTACCGGTTCCCCCTTATCTGCCACAGAACGAAGTGGCCGGGAGGGATGTGCGCAGGATGTACTCCAATATCGCAGAAATGGACCAACGGGTAGGGGAGATCCTTGAACAACTGGAAGAGGACGGAGAGTTGGAGAACACTGTGATCTTCTGGTATTCTGATCACGGGGGACCACTACCCAGGCAGAAGCGTCTGTTGTATGATTCGGGATTGGAGGTTCCGCTTATTATTCGTTTTCCCGGAGCTGAGTATGCCGGGGAGGTGGACGACCGTCTGATCAGTTTTGTGGATTTCCTGCCGACCATACTCTCTCTGGCCCATATTGAACCACCGGAGTATCTGGATGGTCAGGCCTTTCTAGGACCCTACAGGTCGACTGAGGATCGTAAGTATATTCATGCTGCAGCTGACCGGTTTGACGAAAATGCGGATATGATAAGGGCCGTAAGAGATAAGAGATTTAAGTATTTAAGGAATTATCATCCTGAGTCGGGGTATTACCTGCCTTTGAGTTTTCGGGAACAAATGGCGGTGATGCAGGAGTTACTGCGGCTGAGAGAAGCGGATCAGCTGAATGAGACTCAACGTCTCTGGTTCAGGGAATCTAAGCCGGAGGAAGAACTCTTCGATTGTGTGAATGATCCTGAAGAGCTGGTCAACCTGGCCGGTGCTCCGGAATACGCTCAGGTGCTTGCGGAGCTAAGGAAAGAGTGCGACCGCTGGATGAAGGAGGTGGATGATAAGGGTTTTATCAATGAGCAGGAAATGGTGAATCAATTCTGGCCTGGAGGTAAGCAGCCCATCACTCCGAATCCTCTGATCTCCGTTGAACAAGGTATGATATCGATCGGAACAGAAATGGAGGGGAGTAGAATTGGTTATCAGATTGTGAACAGTACCGATAGTCCTTCAGGGCATTGGGAGATCTTCGGGGAGCCGATACAGCTTGAGGATGATCAACGTCTGTATGCCATAGCACACAGGAAGGGATATCTTCCAAGTGACACGGTGATTTATGAGTAACTATTTAAACTGGTAGAGAAAAACAATCACCCCTTTGAAAGCGTGTTTTTTGGAGTCATTTATCTCCAGGACCACTTCCACTTCTGCTTTGGCTGTTCCTCTCAGATCGATAAGAGATTTTAAACTTGCTTTGATCCTCACCTCGCTGTCCACAACCACAGGCTGTCCAAACCTCAGGCTCTCGATCCCGTAATTGACCAGCATGGTGATGTTGTTCACTTCAATGATCTGATCCCACAGGTAGGGAAGTATGGAAATGCTCAGGTAACCGTGTGCAATGGTCGCTCCGTACGGGCTCTCTTTCTTTGCACGATCTTCATCCACATGGATCCACTGATGATCCAGAGTGGCGTCGGCAAACTGGTTGATCTGTTCCTGAGTCACTTTGTGATAGGCCGATGTTCCTATCTCTTTTCCTACGTATTCTTCAAATTCAACATAGCTGTTGATAATCGCTTTACCCATAAATTCTGTGTTTTAATGGCTCGAAAATAATAACATTTTGCTGAATTACTGCGTTGGAGTCAAAAGTTCAAAGCTCAGCCATTGAATCTTGGCAACAGGTTCGGGCGATAGGGTGAAGTAGATCTCTGCGGTTCCTTCGGTTCCTTCTATTTGGAATGATCCGCGAAGTTCATTCTCCGGTATCAGCTGGCCCACTGAAATAATCTCCCCAATGGAATCAAACATTCGTTTGAATTCCTTCATTCTGCGTTCGTGGGATTTGTCCAGGTAAAGATTCATGGCTATGATATCCTTTTCAAGCTGAGGATCCCACTGCTGGATCAGCAGAATCACCTGCTCTTTCCTGGTGGTTAAGATCTTAGATACAGGCAGCTCCCTGAGCTTAAACAACCCTTTTTCCATCAACGTTTCAATGACTTTGTAGTTGGCCGACTGAACGGTTCCACCCACATAGGTACGATTCCCGAACGCCATAATTCCAATTCCGTAGTCAGGGTAGAACATATAATTGCTGCCGTACCCTGGTAATCCTCCGTTATGTCCCACTTCCACGATTCCCTGTAGGTCTTTCTTGGCTAGCAGTCCAAATCCATATCCTGCAATGAGAGGTACCTCAGGATCACCAAATCTTCCGCGATGTTTATAGAACATCGGATGATGCATGAGTTTCATCTCTCTGACCGTGCTTCGTCTGACAGGCCCGTTTTCAGGATCATTTCTGGGTGGCCATGCAGACAAATGGAACGAGACATATTTACTGAAATCCTCAATGGAGGTGATCAGACCACCCATGGCACCAAAAGCCCCGTCATGCAGGATCGGTTCTTCCTCCCACCTTTCCTCTTCCCAGCGATAACCCAGTGCAAAGAGCGTATCGGGAGCCTCCGTATACTCCCAGTAGGTATGGGTCATTCCCAGAGGTATAAGTATGTTCCCCGTAATATATTGTTGATAGGGCATGCCGGATATTCGTGTAATGAGGTTTCCAAGCAGACCATACCCCAGGTTGCTGTATTCGTATTGGATGGAAGGAATGGCTGAGAAAGAGATCCCCTGGCCCACCAAATCCATCAATTCCGCATCGGTTATGTCGAGATAGCGATCTCCCCAGGGATTGTCCTCCGGGAATCCGGCGGTCATGGTGAGGAGGTTATAGATCGTCACCTGAGTGGCATCTTTGGTGAGATAGGTCAGATCTGCCAGTTCAGGAATGTATTTAGATATGGGATCAGTCAGCATGAGCTTACCTTCCTCTCTCAGCATCAGAACGGCCATGGCCGTAAAACTTTTGGTCATTGAGGCAATTCGAAAGAGGGATTGGCCAGTCACAGGTTGATTCGTTGTGTTGTTGAGAGAGCCAAAGCCCCCGGAAAAGGCCAGCTTCTGATCAACAACCAAACCGTAGGCGATTCCCGGTATATGGTTATCTCTCATGCATTCCCTGTAGAAATGCTCTATCTCGGAATGCATGGACTGGATCTTCCGGAAGCGATCAATAGTATCAGGTGTTGTATCCTGACAGGTGCCGGAAAAACCAAAACTCAGGATTCCTAACGCTATAATAATGGGTAGGCGGACTGGACGCATGATCAGGTAATGTGGATTTGGTTAGCTACTTATTCAGAAACAGCTACACCTACATACGAATCTGCTGTACCATAATAGAGGAACCACTTGGATGTATAATATACCAGTGCTTCAGCAAATGTGGTTCCCGATTTATATTGCCCTGTTATTTCATGCGAAAGGGTGGGCTTTAACAGGTAGGTATCGGAGCGGTAGATCACTTTTTCTGGATTCTTCACATCAAAAACGATTTTCCCCACTGAATACATCCCTTCGGGTATATCCTTTGCCGCATCAGCTCCTTCTGCATTTTTACCATTGTAAAACAGGACAATACCCTCATCGGTAATGAGGGCAGGGGGACCACATTCAGTCAGGTGACTATCAAATTTCCCGGCTCTTGGCAGGACCGGGGTCATTAACTCCTCCTTTTCATCCAACAGGGGATACCAGTCATACAGATTCTCTGACCAGGCAAGGTTGATGAATCGCTCACCCCAGTACATCCAGTATTTGTTATCTATTTTTGCTGCCACCTGCTTATCACCCTCCATTCTGGTGATGATGGATCCCGATTTGGACCACATATCCAGAAATTTACCGTTATACGCTTTGGCAAATGCAGGTCCCTTTTTCTGCCACTCCAGCAGGTCATTAGAGAAGGCGATGCTCAATCTGGCCACATCCTGATTCCACGAAGTATAGGCCATGACATATACACCCTTTTCAGTCTCCACCACCCTGGGATCTTCACAACCACCGGGATAATCGTATACCATAAACTCTCCACTATCGGGATAGAGCACTGGAGTGGGATGCTTGGTAAAATGAATGCCATCTTCGCTGTAAGCCAGTCCAATACGGGATGTTCTGCCGCCCAGAATGGCATCCGGATTATCCTCTGCCCGAAAGAGCATATGGATCTTCTCATCTTTGACAATGGCTGCCGGATTAAAGACATCCGCCTTCTGCCACTGAGTAATTTCCTGGGTCACCGGACAAACAAATGTGAATGTGGAGTCTGCCTTGAGGACAGGGTTTTCTTCAGGTTTAGAAAGCGTTTGGAAGTCCCAGTTGTAATAGTGCCCGGAGTTACACCCCAGGAACAGCAGAAATCCAAGGAATAAAGCGTTCTTATTCATAAGCATAGGTTTCATTAGATGTATCGTTAGTTTGTTTCAAATATATGAAAATCGACCTCTGAGAAGTTCTTGATTCTTTGATAGCTCCAGTGACTATAGTCATCTCCATTTGAGTCTACAATAATAATCCGTCCAGCTCCCGCATTTTCAGCCGCCAATATTCCTGATTGGGAATCTTCAAAGATCAATGTTTCCCTGGCTGTGATTCCCAGAGCATCGATGGCTTTTTGGAAAAGCTGGGGATGTGGTTTGCTCAACATTTCTCCGTTATTGTATACTACCATTGACCGTTCAAAATAACGGCTCAGGCCTAGATGCTCAAAATAGAATTCCACATTTCCGAGATCTGAAGCTGTGGCAATGTTAATGGGGATGTTATTAGTTTTGAGATGCTCCAGGAGTTCGGGCGCACCTGGTGCCAGTTGCATTTCCGTCTGCAGACAAAGCTCTTGATAGATCCTCTCTTTCTCTCTGCTCAGCTTTGCTATTTCATCTCTCGATAACTCACGTTGGTACAATAGCGCTAATATATCCTGGTTATTTTTACCATGTAATTTCTCATTCTTCTCCTGGTCGGTCAGACTCATCCCTTTCTCTTCCATAAACAGATCCCATGCTTCGTTGTGAAGCCTGGTGTCCCAGAACAGCGTTCCATTGAAATCAAAGACTATACCTTTTATTGCCACTGACTATATCTAAGTTTGAATCTTTCTAGGTAATAATAGCATGGTGAAGCACCTGAGGAAAAAATCGATACATTTGGAACCTCAATGATGATAAAGTTAGTAAAATACTCATCCGTTGCTCTTCTTTTCCTTCTCTTCTCTTGTGAGAAGGAGATCATTGACGAACCCTATGAAGAGCCTCTGTTTGATGTGGAGATTGGGGATAGCGAGATCCCTTATGTGGTTATTGAGACCAAAGGAATTGGAATTCTCAACGAACCAAAGATTCCTGCCGAGCTGACCATCTATGAGAGAAAGGTAGAGACCCAGTCCGTTCATATCGGAATCGAATACCGGGGCTCCACCTCATTCAGAATCTCCCACAAGAAATCCTATGGTATTGAAACCTGGGATGCGGCCGGGAATGATGTGGATGTGGCCTTCTTCGATTTTCCTTTGGAAGAGGATTGGATCCTGCAAGGGCATATAGTCAATACGGAACACCGATATATATTTGACCGCACACTGATGTACCACCATTTTGGTTACCAGCTTTTCAGGAAGATGGGAAGGTATGCCAGTCGATCTAGATTTGTGGAACTGGAGCTGAATGGAGAGTATCAGGGTGTATATGTGTTCATGGAAAAGTTGAAACGGGACAAGAACAGAATTGATATCAGCACCCTGAGTCCCACTGATTCGGATTCTGCCGCTATTACAGGGGGATACATTTTGAAGATTGATAAGACAGCCGGTGGGGATCTCAACATCAATAAGCCATTGGAGTATTTCTACGATAACTGGGCCGATGATGCCCGTTACACAGAGGATATCAGCTTCAGGTCATCCTATACTATTTTTGGAGATTCCATCGAATTCGAACCATTTGGGGATCCTTATCACTCCAATCAGTTTCTTGAAACCTACTTCTTATACGAATATCCGAAAGCCAGGAATATTACTTCGGAACAAAAGATCTTTATCCAGAAATACATAAATGACTTCGAAACCGCTCTGTTGAATGATGATTTTACTTCTGACATCAGAACCTACACCGACTACATCGACCTTGGAAGTTTCGTGGATTTCTTTATCATTAATGAAGTGTGTCGGAATGTGGATGGATACAGACTGAGCACATACATCTACAAGGATAGGGGTGGAAAACTCAATATGGGACCCATCTGGGATTTGAATATTGGGTATGATTCTGGCGACAGGGTGCCATTTGATGACTGGGTAATACACTATAACCAGTTTGTAAGCCAGGATGCCTGGATGATGCCATTCTGGTGGCCGAGACTTATGGAAGATCCCATATTCCGGGATGCATTAAAATCCCGCTGGATAGAGCTAAGGTCCACTGTACTGAATACCAGTGAGTTGTTAAGTGATGTTGACCAGGCAGCCAACTACCTGATGAATAATGGTGCAGTGACTCGGAACTATAACATCTGGGATGCTGGTTTGGGTGTAGATTATCAGGCAAGTATCGAGAGTCTTAAATCGTATCTGGAAAATCGCGTCCAGTGGATGGACGATGAGATACTGTCGTTTTAATGACTCCCCTCTCCCTAATCCTTACCTAGCTCAAACAGTGCATCGGCAAACCTGACTCCCAAATCAATATACCCTTCGGTATCGTAATGCCAGGGATCGGAATAGTTATAATACCTGGTGTTCCTGACGATGGCGGCACTCTTATCTGTCCTGGCATACTTCTCCTGGGCATATTGTACCAGTTCGCCGTAATTCCAGACTTTCCCATCCTCATCGTTCCACGAATCAGAGATTTTCCCAAGAACAACCGGAAGATCATCTGAGTGAAGAGTGGCTCGTATCAAATCCATCAATCTTTTCAAGTTATATAAGTACCTTTTAGCGATCTCTTCAGAGATATCGGCGTCACTCTCACCCTGCATCCATACTATACCTGCCGGGATCAAAAGATCTTCTTTTCCATCTCCGTCAATATCTCTTGCATTCAGCGCCTGGTTCACTGTGGTGAGAAAGTGGTCATACTGATTGATACCTGTAATCCCGGTATAGTCGGGTTCCCAGCAGCCAAAATGCCTGGCGGCTGCACTATCGATTGAACTGCCTCCTCTCGAATACTTAATGATGGCCAGTTTCTCACCAGGATAGAGCTCTTGAAGTCGTTTCGCAAAAGAGAGTTCTATTCCAAACCGGTCTGACAGGGTATTGGTGACTCCATCCGAGGAGAAGTCTGTACCATGACCCGGTTGCAAGCTTTCCCATATTCCCAATCCACCCAGAGGTGTGTCATCTGCAACCGGATTTCCGTGGAATATCCAGGCATCTTTGAGAGTAGTGTTCATAGAGTTAGGCAACTCCTTATTGTAGCCAAACCCATCCATATTAGACTGGCCTCCCAGGTAAAATACTTTTATGGAATCCACATCCTTTTGCTGGCTATATGCAAGAGATGAAAGAAGCAGTAATACTAATATGATTGCTCCTGTAGATTTCATGATTCTGATAGTAGATCTTTTGTTCATATTAAAAGAGTGATAGAAAGTTTCAAGGCATGCTACTGCCCCTTCCAGATTTCTGCTATGGGTTTTTTCAATCAGGTTCTTGGCCTCACGCCCAAAAGTCCTGTGTAATATTTCTGTTGTCATGAGCTCGAAAATAGCTATTTATTTCCACTATCATGTTATAGTCGTTTATATATACAATTTGGAATTGCCTTTAAGATCACAGCTACAATTCCCCAACGTTTAGTTACATATCCCACATCCCTCTTCTTCTGAATCAGATGATAGATCTGTCTTGCTGCTTTCTCCTTAGGAGCCACCCAAAACAGTCCTTCTCCTTTAGCCATTTCTGTGTCAACTAATCCTGGACGAATATCCGTCACGTATATGGGATTTCCTGTTTTCCTGGCTTTCTGTCTCAAACTTTCCAAATAGGAAATTTGAAATGCTTTTGAAGCGTTATATGCTGGAACATCCTTATTGCCACGCACTCCTGCAATGGAGCTTATGCCCACTAAATGGCCCCTGCCTTGTTTTTCAAAATAGGTAAAGGCCCAATTCGCAATCTCAGTAAATGCGATAACATTCAGTTGATTGGTTCTCTGTTCTAAATTGAAGTCAAGTGTACTATTCAAGAATCCAATCCCTGAGCTAATGACTAACAGATCTAGTCCTCCCATCTCTTTCACCAGTTCATCTAACTTATCGGAATTGCTATCCGCAGTACAATCGAAAGAGCTGGTTACAAACTTTTCAGGTTCTGTAGCTTTTAACTGCTCAAGGTTCTCTTTGCGTCTGCCTGTGATGCCTACCTTGTATGTACTTTGAGCAAGAAGGATTGCGAGCTCATGTCCTATTCCGGAGGTGGCTCCGATTACGATGGCGTTCTTCATTCAACGGGAGGGTGGAGGGGTTGCGCTATTTCTTTTTTTGTAGTAGACTAAGCTAAACCATTCATTCTTATCTGCTAATATTTTCTCTATTTTCAATCCCGCATGGTGTCCAATGATCTCGAGATGCTCTCTGCTAAATTTATGGGAATTCTCGGTATGAATGGTTTCGCCTTTCTTTATAGCGATCTGATCATCAGGGGAGGAGAGTTGTATAACCATGTCTTTCAGAGCTTTCAGATGCATCTCAATTCTGTGCTCTTCCTCATTGAAAAATGCGAGGTGTTCAAAATCCTGAGGGATGAAATTGGTTTCGGCCAGATGGTTAGTGGCAGCCAGAATGTTTCGGTTAAATTCCGCAGTGATCTGCTGGTTATCATTATAGGCTTTTTCAATTATCTCAGGATCCTTTATCATATCGACTCCCAGCAACAGGCTGTCTCCAATCTCCATCCCGGCTCCTAATGATGTCATAAACTCCTCAATCTCTTCGCTATTCAAATTGCCAATGGTGCTGCCAAAGAAGCAGAAGAGCTTCCTGCCTCCATTGGGAAAGGTAATTCGTTGATGTACGAAATCAGATACGATTCCTGTCATGCTGATCTCGGGATACTCTTTTGCCAGATTCTCGATGGACTTCTCGATGGAAGGCTGACTAATGTCTATGGAAACATATTGTATGGAAGGTAAATCAATATCAGGGATCTGACTAAGGAGCAGGCTGATTTTTGATTGGTCCCCACTGCCCAGTTCAACGATGGTCAGGCCCGAAAACTCAATGTCCAGTTCACTGCCAAGGGATGATATAATGGATTTCTCAGTTCTGGTAAGGTAATACTCCTCCAGTTCAGTAATGGCTTCGAAAAGCTCCGAACCTTTTTCATTATAGAATAATTTCGAAGAAATGGATTTTTGCTCTCCCCTGAGTCCGTTATATATCTCCTCTCTGGCCTTCCCGGCTTCAATCTCCGGCAAGTAGTTTTTCAGCACAATTTGCCCTTTTGTCAATAGTTCCTCTTTGATATAATTCATTCCCTTGTCAAATTGAATCCGTAATCTCTCTCCACTTTGGCAATTCTCGTTTTATAGCTCTTATACCATTCATTTCGCCCTTTTTCCCTGGCTAAAGTGTGTTCTGCATGCTCTTTCCATCTTTTAATGGCGTTCAGGTCACGCCAGTACGATACTGTAATTCCTAGCTCATTTCTAGCACTTTCTACCCCAAGAAATCCCTCTTGAAGTTTCGCCAACTCTACCATGCGTTCTGCCATTTCTGAATATCCCTTATCTCCTTCGGTCCTGACCGAACTGAAAATGACAGCGTAATAAGGTGGATCGGGTGTATTTGCGATCATAGTTTTTAGCTGTTAGGTATGGTAGTACTCCAGACAGGACCAACAAATACTCCTGCCAGCAGGGCGAAAAACAATTCTGATTTGTAAAGATGCTTCTTTTCTTCTATTTATTGACTGCTGTAATCTCAATTTGATTCTTTCCCTTGACTCCGGGATCTGTCATAGTAAATACGATCCGGGTGATTCCATCTGGCCAGTATTTCTTAAGTTGTATATCCTTCACTTCATGGAATTCCAGCACGGGCGAAACACTTTTCGGATTGTACTTCATCTCCAGCAGGAAACCTTCCCCTACCAGGCTTAAGACTCCTGAAGTTGTTTCAGTTACACTACATGAGGTTACGAAATTAAGAGTGGTTGGATCCTCTCCGATTGCCCTTAATTCATAGTGATCTGAAATAGTGAATTTCTTTCCCCTCTCCAGGAGATAACTTCTCATCCACTTTTTAACGCCTGCTTCTTCCCTGTAAGCACTGGAGATATCGGTTGAAAACACCGCTTTATTCGCATCGCTCTTAAACGTGGTGTTTTTTGCCACATATTGCCGACCCTGCATCTGATCTATCCCATTTATTTTAGGGAGATTGTGGTACTGTGACTGCATGGTCCAGATCTCATACCTGTGGCTGCTGAAGGTTTTTGCCACATATTTTTCTCTTCCGATGTCTACCAGGCAGGGTTTGCCATCGTAGTACAACACACAGGTACCCAGATCATTGTGATTATGACTCTCGTTGTTATGCCCCCCTTTGGCAGCAAAAAAGAATCCTTCTGCAGATCCCGCTTTATCTCTGGCTCCGGCCACCTCGATATCTGGTAACCAAAAATCGCTGACAAGTGCATTTTCAGCTGGTGCGGATTCCATTTCATCCCTCATCATTAGTTGCATGATCTGTATATCAATCTTACCAGCTGGTGCTTTAGTTTCCCAACCTTGTTTTTTTGCCAGGAAGGCGCCAAATTTTTGCATAACCGGGTCTTGTATATCCTTCCCGTAACTGTATATAATCATGGGCCGGCTCCCGGTGGTGGCATCTGCATCGGCGAAATTGATGAAATAGGGATAATTGATGTAGGCTTTGTAGATATAGGATCCAATATTCTTAATCAGTTGGTTATCATAAACATTGAATTTGCCTCCGGTGGCTAATCGGAGTAAATCGAGGTTCTGGTAGAGTGAAGCGCCTGCACGGCCCCAGTAAGAGGGACCTTCATCACATCCGCCATCTGCCGGATAATGGTTCAGGAAAGCATCAAGGGATCGTATTACTTTCTGAACTCCCTGGATTTTCTTCTCCTGATCATCTTCCATGATCAGAATGGCTGTGAGCATGTTGTGATTCGTCCATGGATTCCAGTTATTCACACTCCTGCTATCATCTAGTCCCATCCACCAAAAATCGTCTCGCTCATAGTAAGGGACGATGGCCTTATACATAATCTCGTCCCGTAACCTCTTCGATATCAACGGATGTATCTCATCAAATGTATGGTGAAAAAGATGCCAGGTCCACGACAGGATATGAGTTATCTCTCCAACCCCGAGATCTATGGAGGGATTTTTAATATCGGGTAGTCCCCTGGGTGAGGGCAGGTGAGCTGACCAACCCCACCAGGTCTGTTCGCTGTAATACCAAACCCCATTAACAATCTGGTCCATAAACCTTCCTTTGCCCTCTATTAATTCTCCCATGACGGACGCTAACAGAGCAGCCCTGGGTGCAGCGTATGCGCTTTGTCTTCTATCGCCGGAGCGGATGAACTCCAGGTAATCTGTTGCTTTTACTGCCGGCCAGTCATACTTGAGATATTTCTCTGCTTCTGCTATATATTGTTTCTTGAGGATTTCAGGCAGTTGATCCCAAAAACCACGATCTTTGTAATCGGGTAATCCAATCTCTGAGAAGTTTTTCAACAAGACATTTTCCAAACCGATTTCCCGGGATTCTTTTTGTAAGAAGTCTCGCTTTTCAGTAGAAAATCCGCTGATAGTATAGCAGCTAAGTAAGAATAGGAAGGTTATCCATTTCATAATACCAAGTTATTTCCAAATAGTGTCTTTTTGTTGTCTATTATTTCATCAATTTCATGGACTGGCAATTTGCTTTCTACCTCACGGTTAGGATACATGAAATTACAAATTTCCGAATAGTTTGATCCTCTCCGGGGCAATTAATTCATAGGAATCAGTCATCACTTTTTCGGTAATCTTAGGATCGTTTCCTTACCCAGGATCAAGTTATCTACATGTCCTGCAACCTTGTTATCTGTGGTTTTTGCATGGATATGCATATTGGTGGAATGGTGGGTGAATATGGCGTGGTGGGAATTGGAATAAAATCCTAACATCTCAACCTGAGTATTCTCTACTGTACCGTGTGGTCCTGAGATGATGTGCTTTTGATGGCTGTGTTCTGTATCTCCATCTTTCCAGTCTACGACATGCCAGTCAAATGATTTGACCGTACCTTCCAACAAAAATGGGAATGGTGCATCCATGTCAATCTGATGCTCTTTTGCAGCCTCTTCCAGGTAGCTCTCCAATTGTTTGTAAGTAGTCACATGTTCAGGTATACATATGCTCTTCCACTGGTCCACTGAGGCATATATGAGAAGTGTGGCTTTTTTATGGAAGGTAGTATCAAAAGTCAGTATATTTTTTTGAGCCACTGTATTGAAGGATTTACTATCAAAAATCTGAATCTCACCCTTCAGGTTTTCCATGGCTCCAACTGCATACAGGTGAGGCACCTTTTTGAATTCCGAAAGATCGGCTTTGGCAGATATATCTCCATTGTGCATGATCTCTTTTAATGCTCCTTTGTAATCTACCTTGTACGGTTTCTTTCTGTTTAAATAATCAGCCTGCGAATCGGGCTTCTTTTCCCGAATCATCCTGCCCACTGTGTTAAGTGTTTCCACATCAACATCCCTGATTTTGCCTTTGTAATCCGGTCCCACATTAACCGAGAATATATTTCCGTATCTGACTGCACCGAGATAGTCTTGGTATAGTTTGGATGCAGGGTGACAGAGAGAATCGTGTTCAGGTAAAGAGTAGAACCACATGGCACCCCCCTCATGGGGTGGCAGAATGGGATAAGTGAATTCAGCTGCAAGATAACCGGTATAGTTGGCCTCTGCGTCTTTATTATATTTGGTTGCGCTTGAGTCCCCAATGGGTCCCGGTTTTCCCATCTCCCTGAGGGATAATCTTCCAGCCGGTTCTCCGTGATTAAATCCAACAAAGCAGTTGGGCTGAAAACGGTGAACCCAATCCACGGTCTCCTTATGGTTCACTCCGCCATCTCCCACAGCATGGTCCATCCAGAAGAATTCAATGGGACCATAACGGGTGCAAAGTTCTTCCAACTGAGCCTTTTTTACTTCGGGGTTTTTGCCCGTTCCGTATGTACCCCCCTTTCCGTCAACAGCTCCAGGCCAGTTCCAGTCGCCTTCAGAGAAATAGAGGGCAAGCTTGATCCCATACTTATCACACGATTTACGCAGTTTTTCAAGGACATCAATGCCCAGTGGACTGTTTGTCACCTTTTTATCGGTAGTTTCCGAATCCCACAAACAAAATCCGTCATGATGCTTCGACAGAAACAAGATATAGCTCATGCCGGCATCTTTGGCCACTTTGCACCATTGGTCAGTATCACAGCCTGTGGCTCTGAAATAGGAAGCATCCTTATCTAGTGTAGGAGTCCATTCTGCTCCATAAAAGGTACTGAATGACCAGCAGATAAACATGCCAAATCTCATCTCCTCAATCTCTTTGGCTCTCAGGGAGTCGGGGATGGGATCCTGAACTATACGGGTGTAGTCCTGTTTCCCTGTCTGGAACCTTTCCGGATTTGTTTTGCTGCTGTTCTGGCAGGATATGATAACAAATAGTAAGGTAATGAAACAGAGGATACTTTTCATTTTTTCAGGTATTTAGGGTTCTCGTCTGTTATTAATGCGGTCTGATAATCTTCTCAGGAATCCCGTATACCAATAGTTCTACTTTTACCATGGCCCCCTCTTTTTCATTTGTAAAGGTGCAATCAAAGGTGATCACCTGGTTGCCTTCCGGGATCATGAAAGAGGTGGAATCCAGGGGTGCCGATGTAATTTGGTTCCAGTATGGATCATAGACTACAGCATTCTCTTTATCGGTGTATTTTACCGTCTGACCTCTCTTCAGTACTATTGGCAATTCAATAGTCCTGTGGTTGTTGATTTCAATTTTCAGATCAGACAAATCAGCCTGTACTGCTGTAATAATGAAGCTCAAAGGTTGTTCCTGTGTAGTGTTCTCAAAGGTATAGGCAGAGTGAAGGGGTTCGCCCGGCTGTCTTGTTTTATGCTCATGTACCCCCTTGTGAGAGTATATCTGGGTCAGTTCCAGGTTGTTCATATCAATCTCTTTAAGGCGGAACTCTGAGGAGAGATCCAGCATTCTCTCCTTCTGTTCTTCAGTAAACAGTCCATTCAATCTTGCGGTCTCCCATACACGAAGAATGGAAAACAGCTCATCGGTTTTGCCGTTTCTCTTAAGAGTAGATAGATTGGTAACAAAAGCAAAACCTGCATTATATGCGGCTGAACGTGCCATCAACCATTCAATATCTTCCAGGGTTGTGCCTGGGGTCATCTTAAACCATCCCAGCATCCCGGGCATAAGGTTCCTTTTAAAATACTTTTGATTGAGAAGTCTGTATTCGGTCTGACTCTCTCTGAATCCTGCATACCAGGGTTCCCCCCAGTTCATCCTGGAATAGATATGCCAGAAATAGTGTCCCGATCTGCTGGCTCCAAGCAGAAAATGGTTCTTGATATTGTCGTTGAGCCGGTCAAACCACTGTTGGGCAAATAGCGCTTCCCCATAGTTCCCCATACCGGTAGAGTGGGTACCCTCAAGACCATCAAAATCGAGCATTCTGACTCCTGTTTGGTTCATAAAATCAGCAATACTCTCTGCCATCTCTCTATTCAATGAAGCGTTACCCAGGAATACCTTGTATGCATGATCTGCCAGTTTGCTGATCACTGCACCACTGGAATGTGGGGTGGCCCTGGTTCCAAAAGCTCCGCGCTCGCAATCGGTCAGTATCCAGGGAGGAGTATCACTTATGCTTCCGTACCGGATGATTTCATCCTCAATCACCACGCTACGCAGATGGTTGTTCCTGAACTGATTAAAAAAATCGGGATTTTCTATCTCTATCTCAGTCTGGGAAGCATCTATCCGTTGCACCAGGAAACTGCTTCCGACTTTTGCCAGACGTTTATCAGGGACCGGGGTTACATAACTATCCGAGGTATGAATAAAGTTTGTCAGTGTATGTGTTCCGACATAGATGCCTTGTGCTTCAGCCTTTCTCACGCACTCTTTCATTCCCTTCCACCCATTGGGAAACTGCCTGTTAATCAGAGGAAAATGCCCCCAGGACTCAAAAGGATGGCCATGATACAGGTATCTAAACCCTGACTTTTTCGAGTATTCAAGACACTCATCCATGTTCTCCTCAGTAAAGTCCATGATCAAATAGGAGGAGTTGATAATGGATGAAGTTTTCACCCATTCTCCATTAATCATAGGATGCGGTAATCCTTCCTGAACCTCAATTTGACCAATGGTGGAAAGCGTTGAATCAGTGCCGCATCCGAAAAGCGCAATTTTGGAACCTGTGATACCCCCGTCCTCATAGGAGGGAGCCATGTATCTGTCGTGATTCCAGTTTTCGATGATCCGGTCCCTCTTCCGGTTTCTGGTATATGCTTGCAGCGTACTTCCGAATAGAGTGGGTTTTGCTGCTTCTACCGAATAGAGTACTCCTCTTGTGGGATTGGAGAGATCGTCGTAGTTATCCTGCTCGAAAATATCCATTTGGGGAAGATGATCATTATCCTTCCACGGATACCCCCCAAGAGTTTTTGGATTTAATGCCTGCAATCCTATTGTGAATTGGTCGTTTTGTGCAATTCCAATGGTTTCACCAATGCTTTCATTTATGCTTGTGGCAAATGGCCCCCACATAGCAGCATCTATATGGGAGTCATCAGAGACCGAGATAAGTTCAAAAGTGATGTACTTCTCTTTAGGAACCACATCAACTTCGGCAATAATTCCATTTTCGAATTCAAAGGAAATTCTTCCATTATCTTCGGTAAAATGAGCACCAGTGGGAGAGAGGATGGTTGAATCTATCTTCAGTGAAAGGATCGGTGACCGGATCTGATCAACACAATAATCTTCCTTGCTATTCTTATCTATGAAGTGAACTATTTGCCCTTTTGTATCTAGCTGCAGGGTCCAGTATAGCATCTCATATTCAATGGTGCTGTGCGTTGAACAACTTACGAGATGTATAGTAAACAGGATAAGCAAGCCATACCTTCCATGTGATGTAACTGTGCTGACCATACGGTGCAGATCCTTTCTACTTCTCATAAACCACATTGCCCAATTCATGTTTTTCAAATATATTATTCTCCAAAGTGGGTTTTAATCCTGCTTTGTGAATGAAAATAGCTGCTTTTTGCGTTCCTGATGAGCTCATAAATGTGTTCTCTTTTAACACCAGTTCCCTTGCCGGGGAATTGATGGAAAATCCATAACCTCCTTTAACGGTCCCATTGTCTTCGATCATATTACTGACAAATGTGTTTCTGTGAGGAGCATTGCTTTCCCTTTCTCCCCGCAGATGAATCCCATCGCTTTCATTATGAAAGATGTGGTTGTTGCTAAACAGAACATCTGTATCCTTATGTCCCGTGCACAATCCAAATCTCCCGTTATGGTGGATTTTATTACCACTCACTCTGCTTTGATATACCCGCCAGCAGATAAATAGTCCATCCCTGTCGTTATGATGTACATCGTTATTCTCAATAATTGAGAAAGGGGAACCGGTGCCAGGGTGCAGACCCGTATTCCCGCTTCCCGAGATCTCACAATTCCTTACAGTGACATGTTCTGTAATCTGCCAGCTGATGCCTTCCCCGTTAAAATCCCTGACCTGAACGCTGTCGATAACAATGTTCTTAGATCTGAGTATCAGTATCCCGGCGCTGTTACAGCCATCTGCGAAAAAGTTCTCTTTCCGGTTGCCATCTATTGCCAGATTTGAAACCGAAGCATGCTCTGCATCAATAACCTCTATGACTGAGGATGCATTGGATATTAAACCGTTATGGTCGGATCGATAATCGCGTATTAATCCTTTATCAATGTAAATCACATTTTCTACAATATCGGTTATATAGGCTGTGGAGACATTCCAGCATCCGCTATTGTTGTCATCTGTCACCTGCACCTTCATACCGATTGCAAAGCCATCAGGTTGTTCTACAGTTAGTTTCAATTCGCCATAGTCGGCATCAATGACATAATGGGTTTGCACACCTTTGTTTCTCTTCAGAATGGTTTGACTACCTGACCCCACAAGCCTTACATTCGATTTGAGACGGATGGGTGCCATGATGTGATACAGACCGGAATTGAGAAATATCGTCCCCCCGCTCTGTTCCAATGCATCTATGGCGAACTGGATGGATTGACTATTATAACCTGAAATATCGGCGTTTTCTCCACCTACATGTATGGTCCGTTCAGCTATCTTTGGGGAAACCAATGCATCCGCTTCACGAATCTCCTGGGCATAAAAGAGAGTCGGAACCGCTAAGAAAAGAAGTAAACATGCGTTTTTCATAGTAAGTTGTTTGTTATTTCTCAAAAACAATACTCCAGGTATCTTTTGAAGCTCTGCTATTGCCCTCTTCATCGAGCAGACCCGTATCTCTCCACAATTTCCCCAGGTCTTTCACCTCATCGGGAAAAATTTCCCACAACGCATCAAAGTCCCTGTGAGCCCACCATATAATGAACATATAGCTGTTCTCCTGAGCATTTGTGACTAATGTTTCCAGGTAGTCGTTCTGCTCACTTTCGCTTCCATTAATGCTCAAATTGAAACTGGACACTTCCAGATCCTCGGCAATGTGAGAAGTTTCAACAAATGCTATGGGCCGGTCCACATGGTCATGTAAAAAATCGAAAGCTTTCTGAAAATCCTTCTTGGAATGCATTTGTTTGAAAAATGGATAGAAACTAATGGACGTAAACTCCATTTCATTCATGTAATTCACCACATCATTTACATATTCTGCAGGATTGGACACATCAGGTTGATACAAATTGTGAAGTGTCATGGACTCAGAAATTTTCAGCAGAGGGTACTTCTGTTTAATTCTGCCTATTACCTCGGTAATCAATACTTTGTATTCTTCCCACTTGGTTTCCGAATGGAGCTTCAATTCATTCGCTTCGATGGCAATTACCAGGTATTGGGGTTGTAAGCGTTCTACCACATAATCCACATGCTTGTAATATCCATCTTCAATGGATGGATCGTTCAGGGAGGCGTAAGAGGGAACCGTTCCGTCATAATCTGTGGCAAGATCGCTCCTGCTCGAGTTAAGCAGGCTTATGGAGACCAACAGGTCCAGATGTGGGATCTTGTTGGAAACCCTGAAGTCAATATCATTAGTGAATTCTTCAGGGAGCGCCTTTTCATTCATCCATGAGTCCCACGGAATAGAGGCATCTATATGTTCTGCGTAGATGTCACTATTATTTGCCAGAAAAGCACGGGTATCAGTAACATCTTGTGCATTGGGACCAAACGGCCATGTGGTGAATCCCATGTTAAAATCCCTCTGAGAATACTGCGAAAAAAATAGCTCCGGATCTTCCTTAGTACACCCGGGCAGAAGTAAAACCAGGATAAATAGCAGACTATATTGTTTCATTATATTACTTATATACGATGTCAGGCAAAGCCTCCTTCAAAGCCTGACAGTTCTCTTCATTTGAACTCTTTTTTGCTGAGAAATAGATCGTTGAACCATCTGCTTTTGTGATGAGAATATAGGGTTTGCTAGCTGAGTTGAGAATCAGTTAGAAAGCATAGGTTCCTTGCCACTCAACTGCAAGGAACCTTATCGATTTATCAGCTAGAGTTCTGCGAACACTTTCTCCAGCAACGCTTTTGTGGCTTTAATCCCCTCGTCTTCCGAAAGCTGACTGCCTTCATATTCGATTCCCACATAGCCTTTAAACCCTGAATCTTTTACAATTTTCATGATTCTGTAAAAATCAGAGTGTACTTCATTCCCTTCTTCGTCAAATTCATTGGATTTAGCACTTACTCCTTTTGCATAGGGCATAAGTTCAGCCATCCCTTTATAGCGGTCGTACTCATTGGCGCAGCCTTCTGGCCCATGTTCAATACAGAAATTTCCAAAATCGGGAAGAGTTCCCACATTTTCCATTCCTACCTCTGACATAACACCGGAAAGCCACATACCATCTGATGAGTATCCCCCGTGATTCTCCACAATGATGTTGATCCCTTTGGATGCACCATATTCACCAAGTTTGGAAAGTCCATCCACTGCATTGGCGGCTACCTCTTCCGGAGTACCCTCTCCCGCTGCATTAACTCGAATAGAATGCGCACCCAGGAATTGGGCCACATCTACCCAGGGATAATGATTTTCCACAGCTGCAACCCGTGCTTCAGGATCTGCATCTCCCAGATTTCCCAATGCATCACACATGATCAATCCTACATCTACTCCTGCCTCGTCACATTTCTTCTTGAACTCGGTCCAGTATGCATCATCCCCAGCCTTGCTAAAATAGAAGGTGTTTACCAGTTCTATGGAGTGTATCCCATACCCGGCAGCGATTTCCGGAAAATCCTTTGGATCCAGTTCTCCCTGCAACAGTGAGTCGGGCGAAGTCATCAGCATTCTTCCAAAGCTCTGCCAATCTGTAATTGCTCCGCCAAAATAGGTTTGATGCAAGGACCATTGCGCCAAAGAGATCTGGAAATCCCCGGTGGCTTCTACGTTGTTTTCATCCTTTTCGTCGGTTGCTTCTGACGACGACTTTGGTCCTGAATTACAAGAGATAATAAAAAGAGTTGCCATGATCATCAGGAAACTCTTACATAGTAGGAATTGGTTTTTCTTTTTCATTGGTTTTGGACTGTTTGTTGATTGATATATTTATTTATTGAATTGTGAATATAGATCTTCAAATAGAGGTATCCAATACTTTCGTCCTTTTCCTCATCATATCGGAACATTTAATTTCGTTAACCAATCCAGGATCATAATCATCACCTCACGGTTAAAGTCTTCATCAATCTCTTCATACTCGCTTATTAATCCGGTCTCACATTTTTGCATCAAATGATTAATGTTGCCAGGAGTCAAGATCTTATAATTCCTGTTCCCACCTGCTTCAAGTGCTTTTTTTATGGCATTATTGTTCTCTGGAAGTACTTGAATATCTTTCTCTCCAATGATTGACAGTACAGGGCACTCGGTTTTCGAGAGATAATAATAGGGTTTGAATTTAACACAGGAAATGAACAAGGGAGTGGCATACTCTTCCGCCATGTTCTTAATCCAGAAATCAGGATTAGATGTTGTGAATTCCTCAATTTCCTTTTTTGCTTCTCCTTTTAGGGAAGATTGCCATGCATCAATTATCTGAATCAACCTCTTTCTTGAAGCGCTGTAGTTTGCATTATCAGGGAACTCTCCGATGGTTCCATATAAGGATTCAAGTAATCGGGTCCCAGCTTCAATGACTTCACTATTTGACCCTTTCATTGTATTTACAAGTCTGTCAGATTTGATGCTGTTTTCGCTCCACGGAATGCCGATTCCGCCAAGCATGACGAGGAATGAAATATCATCGTACTTTCTGGTAAGAATTGTACCCTGCATAGCACCAAGACTATGACCAATTATACCGATGTGATTTGTATCGATGTCCGGCCGGATTTTTAAATGCTGAATTCCGGCATATGCATCGCTGGCTAGAAATTCAATGGTCGCATTCCAAACATCTCCTTTGGAACCACCTGCACCACGATCGTCAAATCTAAGAACGCCTATCCCATGATTTGACAGAAATTCAGCCAAAACTTTGAAAGGTTTATGCCCATATACGGTCTCATCCCTGTCCTGTAGCCCTCCGCCTGAAATGAGAATAGCAGCTGGAAATACCTCTTTACCCACCGGCTTTGTCAAGGTTCCGGAAAGAATTGCACCGTCCAGTTCATTTCTGAAAACCACCTCTTCTTCCAAATATCCTCTCTTAGTTTCACAACCTGACAGGAGCAAAAGAGATGTCAATGTTGCGAGTGTGATATGCAGGAAATGATTATGGCCCATCATAAACTGATTTTTGCCAGGCCATATGAACTTCCTACCCAAACAGTCCCATTTTGGTCACATGCCAAAGCAGTTATCACGTTACTCGGTAGGCCATCATCGGTTGAATAGTTATCCCATGATACACCATCATATGTTGAGAGCCCGGAATCTGTTCCTATCCAGATATTGGTTTGTGAGTCCATGGTGAGACAATATACAATATTGCTCGCCAATCCCTCTTCGGTGGAGAAATTTGTCCAGGTATCATTAGAGTATCTATGCGCTCCGTAAAACGAGCCAATCCATAAATCTCCATCCGGGGTGATCATGGAGGATTCAACAAACACGGTTAAACCATTGATATGGTCTTCCCAGCCGGAACCATTAAATCTTGACAGGCCGCTCACACAGCTGCCCACCCAAAGATTTCCATCCAGGTCACAGCAAACCGTATGAATATGTCCCATCTCTCCCACAGGATTAACGTGATAGTTTGTAAAATCAGTCCCGTCAAAATTGACCACCCTGTTTCTTATGGTTCCTATCCATACGTTATTGTGTTGATCGGTAGTGATACTTCTGATATCGTTGTTAAACAGTCCGTCTGATTCCGTGTAACTGTTCCAGCTCTGACCGTCATATCTGGAGATACCTCTTTTGGTCCCAATCCACAGAATGCCGTTGGTGTCAGAGGTCAAAGCCTGGATGGTGTCATTTGCCAAACCGTCTGAGGTGGTATAATGGGTCCAGGTAGTTCCGTCAAATTGGTAAAGTCCCGTATTGAAAGTCCCCACCCAGATTTGATGATTAGCAATAGTAATCGCAGCTACAGGCACGGCAACTTCTTCTACCGGCACAATCTGCGGCTCATTATTGTTTATCTCAGGCTCGTTGTAGTCGCAGCTGGTTATTGCTGATACAACTATTATTGCACCTAAAATGTGGAGTGTGTTGTGCAGTAGTATTCTGAGTGCGGTCATTTGAATCGGAGATTTTAACAGTTAATTGTTCTTGATGCATTCCGCTTCCTTCTTTATGAGTTGAATAGCTTTGCCTAATGCACCTGCCGCTCCGAGAAACGTGTTGGATCCATGGGGTTGGTGATCAATCACTGAATACCACTCATAAAATCCCTCATTCTTTATTACTCTGTCAAGAAATGGGCCTATTTCTTGATAGGCTAATTCCAGATGACCGGTTTGGATCATGGTTTCAATGGTTCGTCCTCCCCACCAGGTCCAGTCCGCCGCATTCACATATACATAAGGTTTTGTACCCGGCTCATTATAAAAGCTGCCATCGGGGTAGGGGGGATAATTAATTACTGCTATGGTCATGGCGCCGGAAGTTTCTTTCACTTCCATCATTTTCTGATACGAAGCTGAAACTTCTTCCTCATCTAGAATACCTGCTGCAATCGCATAGACTGTACCTCCCAGATAGAAGATCTCATCCTCATTAAATCCTGAAAATGGGGAATCCTTCAAATAGAGATGAGGAATGAACTTCTGATTCTGCGCATCCCAAAAATGGGATTTCACATTGGTGGCTATGGCTTCTTTGTGTTGGGCCCATTTATGATACTTTTCTTTATCCTCTTTGATCCATTGGAGAAATTCGTTAATGGCAAGTATATATATGGCATTGTCATACACGTCAATGCACCAGTGGGTGTCTTCTGTAACATAAACCCCCCATGGGCTTTCAGGCTGAACATCTGTCCAGTCAATGGTAGTGGCTCCGAACAGCAATCCATATTCTTGAGAGAACCTTTGATTCCTCAAATAATCCAGGGCCATTTCGCAGCGTGCCAATACAGTTATTCCATCTATTTCTTCATAAAGCATCTGCGTATCCCCGGTAGTTTTCATGTATCTGGCAATGGCCAGTATCAGAGAGGATTCCTGGTCTGTTTCCACGGTGTTTTTATGAGCCTTGTAGTCAGGTGCGGTTTCCGAATATATGTAATCATACCCTGCATCCACAGTCATCTCAGTATATCCGTCCACGATGTTGCCATCGTTTCCCTGGAAGTCAAAAAATAGCAGCAGTCTCTCTTTAATGATCTCCTGATCGTTGACCTGCAGGGCAACTTCAACGAAGGTGGCAAAATCCCTGATCCAGGTTTCCGGGTAGTTGCTTCCTGCTTTGAACTCTCCATCAGCAGGCTTCAGCGTCTCTTTAGCCAGATTCAGCACAATATCCAGGCGTTTATCCTGGAGAATTGTTTTTGCTACTTCTCTGTTTTGAGATTTCTTAGGATCGGAACAACCTGCCAGAAATAGCACGATTGCAAGTGCCAATAGGTGTATAAAGTTCATTTCTGCTTGTGTTTTTATAGAGAATCACCATCTGATTTGATCTCAAGTTCCCTGGCAAAAGGAGCAATATCTTCTTTTATGCGGTTCATGATCTGGCGATCCTCCTGGATATCAAATGTCTGTATCTCTCGGTTTTTCATTACGATCTTTCCGTTGATAATGGTGGTGGAAACATTTGAGGGCTCGGCCTGAAATACCACGGCTGCATAATAATCATAACAAGGAACCATGTTTGGGGATGTTGTTTCAATTACGATAATATCCGCAAGTTTGCCAGTCTCAATGGAGCCTATTTTATCATCCATATACAAGGAACTGGCTCCTCCTATGGTTGCCATTTCAACGATTTCTACAGGCTTCATCAACGCGGGGTTTCCATATTTATTCCTCTGCATCAGTGCTGCTGAGCGCATGGTTTCGAAGAAGTTCAGCGAGTTACAACTCATGGGGCCATCCGTGCCCAGACCCATTCTTACTCCGGCATTCATCATTTCAAATACCCTTGCAGTTCCCTGTCCGCTTTTTGCATTTGAAACCGGATTATGTGATACACCGCACTGAATCCGTTCCAGTATCTCAATATCATGGTCATCTAGATTAATTGCGTGAGCTATAAGTACATTCTTTCGTAGAAAACCAATGTCATCCAAGTAATGAACTGGAGAGGATTCTTGATACTCTGCGGGTAATTGAAGGGATTCATCTGCTCTTTCCGCCACATGAATTAATACCGGTGCCCGGTAACGCTCAGCAGCGGAAATGGTTTCCAGTAATTTCTCTTTGGAGACGCTGTATGGAGCGTGTGGAGCGAATGCGGGAGTAACTAACGGATCTTCGCTATACTTCTCGATAAAGTCCAGTGCATATGCCAATCCGCCATAAGGCTCGGGTGCATCAACTACAGGGTATTTTATGATCGTTTGCCCTAGAACAGCCCGAACTCCTATCTTCTTAGTAGCTTTGGCCATCTCGTCCATATGGTAGTACATGTCAGCATATGTAGTGATTCCTCCCATGGCGTATTCGATGGCACCATGTATGGTGGCGTTGTAGATTAATTCGCGACTGAGCTTGTTCTTTTCCAAAGGAAGAAAGTAATTATACAATCTGTCCTTAAGACCGTTTTCTCCAAGGCCTCTGAAGGCAATCATTGGCAGGTGACTATGGGTATTTATGAGGCCTGGCATTATAATTCCCCCATTGGCATCTATCACATGGTATCCAGGATAGTCTTTGATGATCTCTTCAGCTCCTACAGCTATTATCTCAGAACCTTTAATAACCACAGCCCCATTTTCTATAACATCACGGTGCTTGTTCATTGTCAGGACAACACCATTACTTATTACTATACCCTCAACCTCCAATGAGTTCTTACAACCTGATAGAAAGATTATTGCTAAAATGAATGTGAAGGTTATTGGTGCAGGCATTTTCATTTCCATCTATTTTATAATTTTTCCTAAAATGAAAGCTATTTTTCGGGTAATATATCATCAAGTTTTTCAATCATAACATCTGGTTCAATATTCTTATCTATAATTTTTCCGTTAGGATCAAGTAAGAAATTTTGTGGAATTGCCTTAACACCATATACATCTGAAACTTCATCCCAGCCAGTTAAGTTTGATAGGTTTGTCCAGGTTAGTCCATCCGCTTCAATAGCTTTAAGCCATTGTTCTCTATCCTTATCAACTGAAATTCCTATCACCGTAAAATCTCTGCTTTCATATGCGTTATATGTTTTTACCAAAGTCGGATTTGCAATTCTGCAAGGAGAACACCAGGAAGCCCAAAAATCAATTAACACATACCGGCCTTTAAAATCACTTAATCGAACCATCGTTCCATTAACATCCGGAATTTCAAAATCTGGAGCGGGTTGAGAAATAGCAACTCTTTTAAGAATGGCGTATAACTCTTCCAAGTGTTTGTAATACACTGAGTTTATCACTGTCTCATCGAAACCTTTCATGATAAGGGCTAACGTGTCAGCGCTGATATTGTGAATCTGGAATTGATAATAGGCTGTAAATGCAGAAAAGGTATAATGGGGGAAGTTTAACATGATTTCCATTCCCCTATTCCTGTCAAAGATATCTTCAATATCATATGAACGGAAAAGAGTGTCTTCTCTTGACCCTGACACCTTTGAATTTTCCAAATCATTGATATCAGCAGAGATTTCAATCTCGCTGTTTTCAAGGAATATGTGAATCGCATTTGATTTTTCCCCGATAAAAATGGAATGTAAATAGGGGCTTTCGATCATTCCCCGGAATGTAAACTTACCATATTTCATTTCAGTACTATCCACATACACACTTTCATTGGTCTCTAAATTTAGTTTGGCTAGATATGCTTTTCCACTTTCTATCCCGGTAATTTCCGCATTAACAATAAATCCTCTTTCTGATTCACTTTCATTTATACACGATGGAAAAACGAAAATCGAAAGAAGTATTAATAATGTATAAGAATTACATATTTTAGGAATGCACGGGGTGATTATGGTTATTATTGTTTTGGTCATACATTTATATGTTGAATCCCGCGAGCGCATTCCCCGCTGCTTGCGGCGGGGTTAGCGAGCACCTTTGGGATAATATATGGATCGAAGATTCCTCGCGGCAAGCCGCGAGGAGCTTCAAT
>CAZURA010000046.1:0-33960 GCA_964622985.1 uncultured Bacteroides sp.
GAATTGTCGTTCTGAACACTGGGTCTGGGATCCAGCCATCCCATCATTCGTTCCTGGCCAAAAACAATTCCCCAGCCAGGTTCTTGAGCACTTACATATTCACGACCCATGGGGGCGTAATAGCCGGTAATACTCTGCCACCAGTCAAAGATCTCATTGGTTTTATTGATATCGGGGTACCAGCCAAAATTATAGCTTCCATCCAGGAACTGGTCCACATGTCCTCCCACCATGTTTTCCATGGAAACATGGTTCCTGTCATTGAGAATGGCCCATGGTATTGCCCATGGAATTCCATCGGGTGTGGTCTGAATGCCCGAAACAAGCTTGTGAAAAGGAGGTCCGCCATACACGTATCGGTTGTAATCGCGAGTTCTGGTTTTATTCCGGTACATGCCTCCAAATTTTACATTTCCGGCGAGCCAGTTTCCTGCCGTAAAAGGAACTTTAATGTTTAGCCTGGCATCGTATTGTTTTTCGCCCAGTTCGTCAGTTACCCTGGATCCCGGTCCTGGCAGTCCAAATTCACGCAGGTTTTCCTGGGTCTCTTCGTCGTTGGCCATATCAATGATCTCCCCCAGGGGCAGGCTCCGGTTGGGTTGGATATATGATCCAGACTCGTAACCAAACGGATTATGGATATTGAATTGCCTGATTTCATCGGACTTATCTGACTGGGAATAGGCCAGGCTGTATTCCATATGGAAAACACCCAGTACATGTTCCCCCCTGATGGCCCCGGTGTATAGCCTGGAGTGACCACCCCGGTTCTGGTTCATCCCGTAGGCAACACTCTGCAGGTTGTGGGACTTGCTGATGACCAGGTTGTCGGTGGGGCTGGAGGAGAAAAAGTTGGAAAACTCAATTTTGGAAAGGGGAGAAAAGCGGTAATCGATCACCAGGCTACCCGAAGTTCTCACATTAATCCGTTCAACACTTTGCAAAGCCACATTATTCAGGAACATGGGTTGTAACTCCAGGGTGTCGTAGGAAGTCTCAATGCTATAATTGGCTCCCAGGCTCTGGGTGCTCCGGTTGGTTCTTTCATAGGATGCGCTGAAATCGACTCCCAGTTTGCTGTCAAACCATCGATTGCTCAGGTTGACATTGAACTTGTGATTTCCAAAATCGCTATTCTGGTTGTTGTAACCTCCCTGAGCCATGATATTCCCATGAAAGCCCTCCGGGGCGGTCCTCATCTGCATGTTTACAGCTCCCGATACCGTATTGGCATCCATGTCCGGGGTAATGGCCTTAAAGACCTCTATTCCCTGTAAGGAAAACTGGGAAACACCTCCCAGACTGGCGTTCCGGCTGGCTCCCTTGTTGGATGGAATCTCTATGCCATTAAGCAGTACGGTATTGTATTGTGAGGGCATGCCGCGGATAATCACATCATTAGCTTCTCCTCCGTTTCTTGTAATAGAGACACCTGGTAATCTTCCAATAGCCTCAGCTGCGTTGGCATCCGGATTTCGCATGATACGGTCGGCAGCCACCACGTTTTTAATAGCTATGGCAGCAAGTTGCTGATTTATGGCAGCCATCTGGCCTTTGGCCTGCATGGTAACCACCACTTCTTCCAGGTCCATGGTTTTATTCTCCAGCACTGCATTATGGGTGACCGTTTCATTCCCCGAGACGGTTATGGTGGAGCTGCTGCTGGTGTATCCCAGGTAAATCACATCTATCCTGTAAGTTCCTTCATCCACCCCTGTAAGCGCATATGCACCCTCCATATCGGTGACCGTACCTATCTGGGCACGCCGTGCTACTTCCTCACCATTAATTATATTATGTGTTATAACTACGTTAGCAAAAGCAAGTGGATTCCCATTCTTATCGGTCACATGTCCAGTAATTGTCCCAGCTGCAAATACCATTCCCATTCCCATAATTCCAACTGCAAAAAGAGCTAAAAGCTCTCTGTAAATTCTCTTGAAGTTCATATTTGGTTTTTCAATTGGGTTAGTTTGCATTTACTGCTTTTCCTGTATAAGGGATCTCCCTTTCAGAACTGAATTGAAGTTATTAGGAATTTTAGTCACAGATAAAAGTAAACTTACAAGTTACTAATAACAATACACTTTTTGGGCTAATGTTTGCACTATTTGGGGTAATGGATATTTTGACCTCCCGGAATGATTGTTTTTTTGCCTTATTTGATACAATTTCGAATATTTTCTTCTCAAAATTATAATGCATTTCTCATATTATTTATGTATAGCGCTATCAATTGATACATATTGATCTGATGGGATACGCTGGCGGGAGGAGCACCTGCTGCGGTGCAGGTGGAGCAGACTTTCAGAAACGTTTCCCGCTTTATGTTCGAGAATCGCTGGGAATATTCCTACCTGGATTCCAGGGCCTGGAACAACTTGGGACAGTTTGTAGAGTCGGGAGGTACTATAATAGCCCTGGGATCCATGCCGGAGAACAGTGAAAACAGTTTTCCGGACACAGCGGTTCAGAAACAGTTTAAGGCACTTTTTCAAGCACATGAAGCCGCCATTTTTGTAAAGGAATGGACACCCCGGGTGCTGGATAGGATCCTTATGGAACAGCTCTCCAAGGCTATACGACTGGACGACGAAACAATTCCATTACGTATGGCCCATCGAAGAATTAAAGGCAGGGAGATTTTTTATATCATCAATGATTCTGAAGAATACATAAGCACCGAAATTACTCTGCAAGTTCAGGGAAAACTTGAGGAATTGGAGCCTTACCATGGGAAAATTTACCGCTCAGGGCGGCGTTTTAAATAGCTCTTTAATGAGAGGCTAATAGCAGGTCCTGGTTAAAACGTAATCGATCTTATCATCATCACGCCATTCGATTCTGTCTTCTCCATCTTCCATATCAGAAGGACAATCAACTACTTCTGTTTCCGAAACGGGATAATCCCCATCGTAATTGTAGGTTCTTTTGGTACATTCACAATTGTCATCTTCGCAGGAAAAAAGAAAGAGAAAAGCGATTGTTAGCGGAATTATTGATAATCTTTTCATGGTGAATAGTTATTAAAACTGCCTGTTCTTTTGCATATATAATCTTATTTACAATCACGGGAACCTGACTCCCCAGTCTGGATGTCTGGCCCATTCGTACCTTCTGCCGGGATGAAAATCAGGGTTGGGAACCGGTAGTTCAGCATTGACCTTCTTTCTCCATTGATCCAGCAGAACATAGAGTTCATCAGCTTTATCCGGGTACTGTTTGCTGAGATCCGTGGTCTCACCCAGGTCCTCTTCAAGGTTATACAGGAGGCGGCGGCTGTCATGCAGGTAATGAATTAGTTTCCATTTCCCTTTTCGGATCACCGATGCGGGATGATCGTGATGGTATACCGGATAATGCCAGTAAATGGCTCTCTCCGGATTTGGGACTTTGCCTTCCATAACCGGCACCAGACTAATTCCGTCAAATTCCTGTGTCTCGGGCAGGTCAATGCCGGCCAGCTCTGCAAAAGTAGGGTAGAAGTCCACACTGGAGACAATGGCATCACTTAGCTGGCCCGGTTCTATCTTTCCTGGCCACCAGGCAATAAAGGGTTCCCTGATCCCGCCTTCGTACACGGTCCCTTTTTCTGCTTTAAGGGGCGAATTGGAGGAGGCCACATACAACAGTGTATCTCCCTGGTAAAGATGTTGTTTTGATTTTGCCAGCAAGGGGATTTTATCGAAACGGCTGACCAGTCCCCCGTTATCAGAGAAATAGACCACCAGGGTATTCCCCGACAGTTTAAGTGTTTCCAGTTTTTGCAGGATGCGCCCTACGCTGTTGTCCACATGCTCAACCATCGCTGCGTAAACCGCATTGCATGGGTAGCCCTCCACTTTCTCTTTTTCCAGATATTTCTGGATCAGGGAGGAATCGGCATCCAGTTGCACATGTACATCGTAATGAGCCAGGAAAAGGAAAAAAGGTTGTTCTTTGTTGGCTTCAATGAAATCGAGGCTCAGATCCGTCAGAGTTTCAGATAATACCGTTCCCGGTTCAATTTCAACGGGTGTGCTCATTTTGCTGGCGTAATCGAAAAATCCACCTCCCTTGTAAACGTTTGCAGTTTCAAAACCCTGGTTCCAGGGCTGGTGCCTTTCTTCCTGACCAAGGTGCCACTTCCCGAAGTAGCCCGTTGCGTATCCAGCTTTCTGCATGTTCTCTCCGATGGTAATGATCTCTTCGGGCAGATACTGGGTCCGGTTACTGGGCACGGTCACCTCCTCGAAGGGCCTCCAGTGACCCGGGATAAAATCGATCACTCCCACATGCGCCGGGTACTGACCTGACATGATGCTTGCCCTGGTGGGGGAGCAGACCGGACAGGCTGCATATGCATCCGTAAACCGGATGCCCTCTTCTGCCAGGCTGGTCAGGTTGGGAGCTTCATTAAAGCGGTTTCCGTAGACCGGCAGATCGGCCCAGCCCATATCATCGGCCAGGATAAAAACGATATTGGGCCGGCTCCCTGCCAGAGATTCGGTTCTCTGACTGGAGCAGGAGGTAACCAGTACCAACAGTGTCAATGCTATTGAATAATATTGCTGCATGCCATTAGGTTAATTACTTTTTCAGGTAACCAATGGTTCAAATATAGAATAGAATATCAGCAAGATCAATAGACCAACTGGACCTATGTTTGCACAATATGATCCAATATTGATTATGCATCCGGATCCAAAGTCTACAGATTGGACCTGGCAAAGGCTTGAACTTTAGTCAGGATGATTTTACCACTTCTGCAATCACCAACAGCCATACAAACGATCTCTATTGCCAGTTTAACTCTAACTGATTTAGCCAAAATGAGCGACCAACACCCTTGAGGATGTCACTGAATAAGAGTATGGTGGTAGAATCAATCAAATTACAACATGAAGGGGAAACCTCCGGGAAGTACCTTTTTTTTCTATGTTATATTAGTCAGACAGTAGTGATTTTTAGCTGTATTGGTCATAGGATGAATCGTTACATTTTTTTATCTATTTTGCAGGATGGGTATGAAAAAGACAATACTAACCGTCGCTTTCCTGGCATTCGGGCTACTTGCCTATGCACAGGGCAGCAAACCAAATATTGTATTTATTTTCGCGGACCAGTTGCGATCGATGGAACTGGGATGTTATGGTTCCAGACAGGTCAAAACTCCAAATATAGACCGTCTGGCACACGAAGGCATCCTGTTTACAGATGCCATTAGTACCTATCCTGTTTGCTCTCCATTCAGGGCCATGCTGATGACAGGTAATTACCCGGTAAAGAACGGGATGCTGACCAATGATCACATGCTGAAAAATCCGACTCCATACTTTGCTGAAGTATGTAAAAATGCAGGTTACAATACAGCCTTCATTGGAAAATGGCACCTGAACGGCCTGGGGAGGACCGCATATATACCGAAAGAGCGGCAGTGCGGTTTTGATTATTGGAGGGCCCTGGAGTGCACCCATAACTACTTCAACTCCAGGTATTACAAAGACAACAGCAGCGAAACCCATTACTGGGAGGATTATGATGCACTGGCTCAGGCCAGGGATGCGTGTAAATACATAAATAAGGAGGCAGGCGATGAGCCTTTTGCCCTTTTCCTGGGATGGGGACCTCCCCATGGTCCCTACATCGCTCCCCAGGAGTTCATGGATCGCTTTAGCCCTGAAAAGATACGCTTGCGCCAGAATGTTGATGATTTTGCCCAGGCCATTGAAATGTGGAAACAGGCAAACACTACATGCCCGGTAAGCCTGAAACAGATCCCGGAAAATATTACACCTGCACTGATGGATACTACCAACTCATCCATCAGGCAGTGGTATGCCGGATATTTCGCAGCCATTGAGGCACTGGACCAGTATATGGGACTTATTCTTCAGACACTGGAAGAGAAAGGCATTCTTGATAACACCATTATTGTGTTCACTTCTGACCACGGGGACAACCTGGGTTCACATCGCCAGCAGGGAAAGGAATTACCCTATGAGGAATCCCTGTCAATCCCGTTTCTGGTCAGATATCCAGAGAAAATTGCAGCCGGTTCAAAGACGGAAGCCCTGCTGTCTCCCATCGATATGATGCCTACCATCCTTTCACTGGCTAATGTTTCATGCCCGGATGTGGACGGGAAAGATCTGAGCGGGGTTGCTGAAGGTAGGGAAAGCGATGTGCAGGATGCCGTTCTGATCATGAAGCTGTCCTGGCTGGGAACTAATTGGCTGACCAACGGGAACGGCCCCTGGCGTGGAGTAAGAACCAAACGCTATACCTATGCACGGAAATCGACAAGCCTGGAACCATGGATGCTCTTCGACAATGAGAAGGATCCTCTACAGCTAAATAACCTGGTGGATGATCCGGCATATGCAAAACTATTGGAAAAGCTAGATAGAAGAACCGATGAATTGCTCGTTGAGGCCGGAGATCCGGAGAATCCCTTCTATTTTTTAAGCGCGATCACGAAGGAAAGAAATGCGGAAAATCTCCCGGATCGTTACCATGATTTCCACCCTTGTTTTCAGAAACCCGGTACCGTTTTCCGGCCTTACCTGGAAAAATATCTTTTAACAGATTCAGACAAGTGATACTCCAATCCAATTGAAAAACAGGAGTAATCAGTTGGATTTAACCGGACACTAGTGGTGCAAAATATAATTTTCACAAAGGCAAATTCAGAGATGTGATATCTGGCAGTCAAAATGTGTAAATCTTTTCCCGTATCGTGCATTGATCGATGGCATTTGTCGCTTTAATTTAGATTTTGTAAATCACTCTACCTGAAGACCTGATTTATTTCACAGACTAAATTCTTAAAAAAATGAACTCAAGAGAACGCGTACTGAGAACATTCGGAAGAATCCCCGGTAAAGCCGACCGGGTTCCGGTTCAGTTTGAGATGTGCAGGCAATTAACGGACCATTTCAGCAAGGAAATGGGCATACCGGCCCATTACACGGAGAATCTCTACGAGGATGTGACCTACCGGATCAGTGCCAATGAACTGCGCACGGCCATGGGCAGCGATGTGGTGGTCACAGGTGCCTCTGTGGCGGATGAATTTAAAATCGAACCGGATGAGAATGGGCACTGGCTCAACGAGTATCAAATGAAAATGCGCCAGGGCGATATCTACGTGGAGGTGGTGGATTATCCGCTGGCACATGCCCAAACCAAGGCAGACATTGACAACTTCAACTTTCCTGATCCGGATGCACCCGGCCGGTACAGGGATGCGGAAGCCCTGGTAAAAAAATACCATGATGAGTACCTGGTATTCGGGGATATTGAGGTAACCGTTTTTTCCCTGGGCCAGCAGCTGGCCGGGATGGAGAAACTGCTGGTGGATATGATGATGGAGACCGAGTATGTGATTCCGCTGTTCAGAGCCTGTGCAGAGTTCCAGACCGAAATCGGACTTCGCCTGATTGACAAAGGGGTGGATGCCATCTGGTTCGGGGATGATTTTGGCACCCAGCAAAGCCTGATCATGGACCAGGAGACCTTCAGGAAACAACTGAAGCCCTTCTACACCGAAATGATTCAGCGTTTCAAGGATAAAAAACCGGATATCATACCCATCCTGCACTGCGATGGGGCTGTCAGTGAGTTACTGAAAGATATTCATGAGATGGGATTCGAGGTTTTTAACCCGGTTCAACCTGATGTACCCGGACACCTTCCGAGGGATATGAAGGATGGTTTCGGGGACTTGTTCTCCTTCTGGGGCGCCATTGATCAGCAGGACCTTCTGCCCAACGGCACCGATGAAGAGCTTGAGAAAGATATCATTGAGAAGATCAGCATCCTTGGTGCAGGTGGGGGATACATGATCTCACCTGCGCATATCATCCAGAATGATGTAAGTCCCGAGCGGGTATTGAAATTTATTGAATTGTGCCAGAAGCATGGGAGAATTGATTGATACCCTGCCATGTTCTGCCTTTTTGTTAAAATCGTATTCCTGATCACCCTGATTTGGATTGCGTTCGCAGGCTTCTTTGGGAATCAATCCTGGCCCTTGCTTTAATTGTCGATTATGTGATAATTATCACATTATTCATACTTAACTTGCGATTATTCGTGAAGTGCAAAATCTATCCAGGAACATGACACATTACCTCATAGAAAATAGAAGGCCCAGGCTGCTCATCTACTCGTTACTCTTTTTGACAGCGAATTTTATATTCAGCTGTAAAAGTGAATCCAACAACGCACTGGATCCCCACGAGGTATTCCAACATATCAAGGTAAAGTTTCAGGATCCGGATCAGGCAAGCGGAGTGAATTGCTGGTGGTGGTGGCTCAACGGAAATGTCAACAGAGCAGCCATCACTAAAGATCTGGAGGCTATGAAAGCCCGTAACTTCCATGGCGCCATGATCTTCGACGCCGGCGGGCATAACCAGCGGGGCAACAGGGATATTCCTGATGGACCCCTGTATGGCTCGGATCCCTGGAACGAATTGTTTGTGTTTGCCCTGGATGAAGCCGAACGGCTGGGATTGGAAATGGGCTTTAACATCCAGAGCGGCTGGAACCTGGGAGGTCCCAGGGTAATGCCCCAATATGCTGCCAAGCAAATAAGCTATTCACAGGCCAAGGTTTCAGGAGACAAAAGCATTTCCGTGCAACTCGAACAGCCGGAAAGCCGGTTCGGTTTTTACAAAGATATCGCCGTACTCACCTTTCCTTTAAAGGCATCCAATAGAATTCAGGAGGGCATTTCAGACCTGAACCTTAAACTGGGTTTTCGCGAACTGGGGGGATCTGCCCCTGACTGTCGCTTCTTGCTTGGAAATAAACCCCGTGACGGCAGGTTGAATGAAAACGAATCCTATAAGGTTCAAAGGAATGAGATTATTAATTTGTCGCTGAAGATGGATGCTCAGGGAAATCTGGACTGGGAAGCTCCTCCCGGAGATTGGATCGTGCTGCGCATTGGCTATACCTGTACCAATGCGCATGTTTCCACTTCCAGCAACGACTGGCAGGGAAGCGTGCTGGATTACATGAGCAAAGAGGCCTTCGATTTTTACTGGAACGATGTGGTAGAGCCTATTATAAAAGCTGCCGGAGATCATGTGGGCACCACCCTGAAATACATGGAAACCGACAGCTGGGAATGCGGCGGTATGAACTGGACCGATAAATTCGCGGAAGAATTCAAACACTACCGGGGATACAACCTGATCAGTTATTTACCCATTGTGGCAGGCTATGTGGTGGATGACCTGGAGAGCTCCAACGCATTTCTGGCCGATTTCAGAAAAACACTGGCCGACCTGGTAGCCCATAATCATTATGCCCGATTTCAGGAATATGCACACAAATACGGCATGGGAATTCAGCCCGAATCGGCCGGCCCGCACGCCGGCCCCATGGATGGGATAAAAAACTACGGATTCAGTGATATTGTAATGAGTGAGTTCTGGTCGCCTTCACCACACCGCCCCAGGCCGGATAATCGATTCTATTTAAAGCAGGCCTCTTCAGCCGCACATATTTACGGAAAGAAGATCGTGGGTGCAGAATCATTCACCACCATCGGGCCCCACTGGAACGATGAGCTGTGGCACGACCAGAAATCGGCTTTCGACCATGAGATCTGCGCCGGACTGAACCGCATGTATTTTCATACCTTCACTTGTTCGCCACCCGAAATGGGACTGCCCGGACAGGAATACTTTGCAGGCACACACGTAAATCCCCAGGTGACCTGGTGGGATCAGTCGGGGCCTTTTATCGATTACATGCACCGGACCCAGTCTCTTGTACAGGAAGGCAGATTTGTAGCCGATGTGCTCTATTATTACGGCGACCATGTGCCCAATGTATTCCCGTTTAAGCATTCCGATCCTGCAGGGGTAATGCCTGGATTTGATTACGACGTGACCGATGAGACCATATTTCTGCAATTGAAGATGGAGGATGGAAATATTGTGGTACCAGGAGGAGTGGAATACCGGGTCCTGGTATTGCCCGACCATAGAGTGTTATCACTGGCCGTATTGGAAAAACTGGAACAACTGGTGCAGGATGGCGCCACCATTCTGGGCCATAAACCGCTAAAACAGGTCAGTCTGGTGGGCGGAACGGAAGCACAAAAGAGGTATGGCGAATTATCCGGAAGAATCTGGGGGGAGGCTGCTTCGGACAGAGGTGAACGAAGTTACGGCAAAGGGAAGGTCGTCTGGGGAACGTCGGCAAGAGAATTTCTTTTGTCGCGAAATGTACCTGTCGACTTCGATGTAATAGAAAACGACAGTAAAACCGACTTCGATTACATTCATTATAAGATTGGCGAAAGGGATGTATATTTTGTCACCAACCAGACCACCGAACACCAAAAAATTCGGTGCACATTCCGTGTTGCAGGGAAACAACCCGAATTATGGGATGCGGTAAACGGGGATGTTCGTGAAGCCAACGCTTTTACCCAAAATGACGGATTGACAACTGTTCCGCTAACCTTAGAGCCATACGGTGCCGTCATGGTGGTGTTCAACAAAAAAATCGCTGATTACAAGCAAGGTTCGGCCCAGCGAAATTATAACGATTTCGAAACCCTGGCAGAGATCACCGGAGCATGGACAGTCAGCTTCAATCCCGGATGGGGACCCTTCGACTCTGCTCACGACAAGGGAGCGGGTACGTTTATATTTCCCGAACTGGTGGATTGGTCACAACATTCGGATGAAGGAATCAAATACTACTCGGGAGCAGGGGTCTACAGGAAGAGCTTTACATTTGAGGCAGAACCCCAGGAAGCGATAGGATACTTTCTGCAGCTGGGAAGTGTAAAAGATGTGGGTATCGCAGAGGTGAAGATCAATGGAATCGACAAAGGCATCGTCTGGACCCCACCCTTCAGGCTTGATATCAGCGAAGAACTTCAAAAAGGAGAAAATACCCTGGAGATTAAAGTGGTGAATTCGTGGTATAACCGGGTGGCAGGTGATCAAATGTTTCGAAATAAAAAGCAATACACTTCTACCAATATCGATCTAAAACACGATTTCAGGGGCAGGCCCATTGACGAGATTCCCCTGGAACCATCCGGATTGCTGGGTCCGGTTACCATTCAAAAAGTAAAATAAAACAACAGCCAAACATGTCATTCATCGAAAAAATATGGAATCATGCGGCGCTGATTGCACTTGTCATGTTCACCGCGTTCACCTTGCCTTATGCCAATCCCGATGTGGATTCAGACGTGCAAAAGCCGCGTTACTACCGGCAAGTAGAGCCCGGTAAACCCAAGGTGATCGAGTGCGATGTAGCTGTGTACGGTGGAACACCGGCCGGGGTAACGGCAGCGATCCAGGCAGCACGCATGGGTAAAAAGGCCGTGCTGCTGTCGTTCAACCGGCATGTGGGAGGAATGACATCGGGTGGACTGACCGCCACAGATGTGGGAAACAAAGAATCCATCGGCGGACTGGCGCTGGAATTCTACACGCGTATGGGCAGGATCGCCAATTTTCGTCCCTCGGAGGCTGAATCCCTCTTCCTGAAGATGCTCGGTGAGGCGGGCGTACCGGTCCTTTTTGAACGTTGCCTGGAGTCTGCCGGGACAGAGGATGGCCAACTGGTTTCTGTCACCATGGAGACCGGGGAGACCATTAAGGCTGCTGTGTTTATAGATGCCACTTACGAGGGCGATCTGATGGCTGCGGCAAACGTCTCTTACCGTGTCGGACGGGAACCTGCCGGCGCATACGGAGAATCCCTGGCCGGTCAATGGCAGAAGGTCTCATGGCAGAACGTCTACCAGTTTTGCGGACTGCCGGTGAGTCCCTATGTGGTACCGGATGATCCGGAATCGGGTCTGTTGCCCGAGATCTCTCCGGAGGTTCCGGGGAAACCGGGCGAAGGCGACTACAGGGTACAGGCTTACAATTTCCGGATGTACCTCACAGACCAGGAGGGGAAAATATCGTTCCCCAAACCGCCTGGATATAAGCCCGGCCGATACGCATTGCTTGCCCGTTTTATGAATTTCGATCCGCGCATTCAATGGACCCTTAACTACACGGTACAGCCAATGACCGATGGCCCGGTCCAGGTGAAGAACGGCGATAACAACAACGCGGGCAGTTTCTCGTCCGATTATGTGGGAGGCTGCCATCAGTGGCCCGACGGTACATATGAGCCCGGGTCCTTTGCAGAGCTGCCCCAGCCACGGAGGGGACTACAGATGCCACTTCATGACCTGTACACCATGCGGGAGCGTATCTTTCAGGATCATGTCAGCTATCAGCAGGGCCTCATGTACTTCCTGGCAAACGATCCGCGTGTTCCCGGCAACCTGCAGGAAAGGGTGAGGCAGTTTGGACTGGATCCCCTGGAGTTCAGGCAAACCGGCCACTGGCCCCATCAGCTTTATATACGAGAGGGTCGCCGCATGGTATCTTCCTATGTGATGACACAGGCAAACTGTGAATCAAGCACCACGGTAAGTGATGACGTTGGATTGGGATCCTACCCGATGGATTCTCATTTCTGCCAGCGTGTGGTCATCGAAAGAGAGGGTGAAATGATCGTAAAGAACGAAGGAGGCTTTGGACATGGATGTCCGGGCCCTTATCCTGTTTCTTATCGCTCTATCGTTCCAAAAAAGCAGGAGTGCAGGAATCTGCTTGTACCGGTCTGTCTTTCTGCCTCGCACGTGGCCTATGGTTCCATCCGCATGGAACCGGTTTTTATGATCCTGGGTCAGAGTGCCGGAACGGCTGCGGTATTGGCGATTGACGAGGGTGTTGCTGTGCAGGATATCCCTTACGAAAAGCTTAAGTCAAGTTTATTGAAGGCCGGACAGATCATTTCTAATGAAGCACCCTCCAGTAAAGCAAGCATTTTCATTCCTGCCAATGCTGTAACCAAAGCGTATAATCCGATGATATTCGGAGGCTTTATCGAGCATTTCGGAAGGCAGATCTATGGAGGGTTCTTCGAGCCCGGTTCTCCCCTGGCCGATGAGCAGGGTTTCCGGCTGGATGTTATTGAGGCACTTAAAGAGTTGAAGGTGCCAGTGATCCGCTGGCCCGGCGGATGCTTTGTGGATGCCTATCACTGGCAAAAAGGGGTAGGGCAGGAACGGGAGGCCTACGGCGATTTCCGCTGGGGTGTGATTGAACCCAATACCTTTGGAACGGATGAATTCGTCGAACTGTGTCGTCGCCTGGGAGCTGAACCCTATATCTGTCATAACGGGCTGGCGGATGTGCAGGAGATGGCCGCCTGGGTGGAGTACTGCAATGCCACGGAAGGTAAATATGCTGAATTGCGCAAAGACAATGGCCATGCGGAGCCTTACCATGTGAAGTTCTGGAGCGTGGGGAATGAGCGCTACGATACGGCCTATATTTACCGGGTTCGTGACGGGGCAAAGATCATGAAAGAGATTGACCCCCGTATTCAAACCACCTGTTCCGGCTCCCAGGGAGGGATGAAGAAAACGGGATTCAAGGTATCCCCGTTCCTTCTTAAAACAGCCGGTCAGTACCTGGATTACATTTCTGTACATAATTACTGGCTGGCCCGGGGCAATGAACTACCGGAATATGATTATATGACTGCCATAACCAAATCGGAATATCCGGAGGCTTATATAAACCTTGTGGTTGAGTCATTGGAGGAATCAGGAATGAGAGATCAGCTTAAAATTGCTTTTGACGAATGGAACCTGCGTGCCTGGCAACATCCCGGTTTTCCAAGAAATCAAGTGGATAATTATAAAGACCCTGAAATTCTTAAACTGGTAGAAAAAAGAATAGCAGGCAATGACCTGAATAGCCAGTATACCATGGCCGATGCACTTTTCGCAGCCTCATTCTATAATGCCTGTTTGCGTCACTCCGAAGAGGTGACCATGGCCAATATCGCACCTCTGGTAAATACCCGGGGTCCTCTCTATGTACACCCGGAAGGAATAGTAAGACGCACGCATTTCCATGCCATGGCCATGTATGCCAGCCTCCTGGAAGAGCAGGTGGCTTCGATACAGGTTGAGGCAGAAAAACTGATCAATAACGAAGACACAGTTGCCGTAGTGGACGCCATTGCTACCGTTGATACATCCGGAAAAAACTGGGCCGTCTCCATGGTGAACCGTCACCCGTCAGAATATGTGAACTGTTCTGTAAATATGGGTGATATACCACTGAACGGAGCTTACAAAGCCACTCTCCTTACCGGTGATTCACCCGATGCATTTAACGACATGGAACATCCTGACTCGGTAATACCCCAAGAGATGCAATTAAGCTTCAGGAGGGGTGTGGCAAGCTTACCACCCCATTCCCTGACCATAGTTCATATTCAGGATTTCAATTAAAAGCAGCCTATGAAAGCTTTTCTTTTCTTACCCATATTATTTATCAGCTCACTGGGGCACAGTCAAAATGCAGCATCGGAAAAAGCTGATCCATCATCTTATCTGAATGATCTCAAAAAAGAGATGCAAATGGAGTGGCCGAATAACAGAACGATCAATTTGGTCTTTCACGGACACAGCGTTCCTTCCGGCTACTTCAAAACACCAGAGGTAAACACCCTGGCTGCCTATCCTGCTTTAGTACTTAAAGAAATTAAGGCCCGGTATCCCTTTGCAGTGATCAATGTAATCATTACTGCTATTGGAGGTGAGAATTCAGTTCAGGGTGCAGCACGTTTTGAATCTGATGTGCTCACTCATAAACCCGACGTATTGCTGATCGATTATGCATTAAATGATCGTGGTAACGGATTAGAAATGTCCTACGTTGCATGGAACCAGATGATTAAACAGGCAAAAGAACAGAATATAAAAGTGATTCTGGTGACACCTTCACCCGATCAAAGGGTAGATTACAATGATCCCAATAATGAATTGAAGAAACATACCGATCAAATCATCAGACTAGCCAATGAAAATCAAGTGGGATTAGTGGACAGCTACAAAGCATTTGAATTTTTATATGCCAGGAAAAAGAAACTTAAGAGATATATGTCGCAGGTGAATCATCCCAATGAAAAGGGGCACGGGTTGATAGCCAATGAAATAATGAAATATTTCCTAAAACTACTTTAAGGCAATTCTATGAGACCACTGATCACTATTACTTTTGTATTCTTTTCAGTAGCAAGCTTCTTTGGATGCAAGGAAGACGCGAAGATTCGCGTTACCCATTTAACCTGCGAATACCTCACTGATCCCCAAGGTATTGATGCGACAGAACCACAGTTGAACTGGCAGCTGAAATCAGACCAACGTGGGCAGAAACAAACTGCATATCGCCTGCTTGTGGCAAGTTCACAGGAGAAGCTGGCGAAAGATGAGGGTGATCTTTGGGATTCAGGCAAAACAGAATCAGATCAATCCAGGCATATTGAATACCATGGTAAACCGCTTCGATCTCGTATGGAGTGCTTCTGGAAGGTAATGACATGGGACAAAGACGGTACTCCATCCGCATGGAGCAAGCCTGCATATTGGTCAATGGGATTACTTGAAAAAGAAGACTGGACTGCCCAATGGATAGGATCACCAGATCCGGTTACCGCGCCTTATTACAGGCATACTTTTCATTTGGACGATGTGCCCGAACGTGCACCTGTCTACCTTGCATCACTGGGTTACTTTGAGCTTTTTATAAATGGGCAAAAAGTGGGGAGGGAAGTGCTTGCGCCAGCGGTATCAAATTTCAACGAACGAAGCTACTACCAGACTTACGATGTAGCCGGCTACCTGAAAAAAGGAAAGAACAGTATTGGAGTCCGGATGGGAACAGGCTGGTATTCTCCCGGATTACCCGGAGTAAAACACCACAGCCCGGTTTTACGGGTGCAACTGGAAATCCCTAACAAAACAGAACTACGTATTGCAACAGACATATCGTGGGAAACCAAGCCAAGTGCAAGATCCCTCATTGGAGAATGGCGATGGGGGAAGTTCGGCGGCGAATTGCTGGATGCACGTCTGATCGACAGGCTATGGTGGAATACCGAAAGCTCAGTAAATGGCTGGAAGCCTGTTGTACTTGTGGAAACAGCCGATGTGCCATGCACTGCCCAGAAATGCCGGAACAACATCCAGCTGGATGAGATTGCCCCGGTTTCCATTGAGCTACTGGACGATACGACTGTGATTGTTGACTTTGGCACCAACCTGACCGGACTGCTGAAGATGAATTTTCGTAAGCTCGATGCAGGTCAGAAAATCACCATCCACTATGCCGATTTGGATGGCCGGGACCCGGAAGAAGCATGGCGTGTCATAATGGGGCATAAGGGATTTGCCACCTATAATCAACGGGATGAATTTATCTCTGCCGGAGAAGCAGAAGAGCAGTTTAATAATGTGTTAAACTATCATGGTTATCGTTATGCATTAATTGAAGGTTTAGGCTATGTTCCAAATAAGGAAGACCTGGTAGCCATTCCTGTAGAAACGGAAGTTCCTGAAGTGGGTTCATTTTCTTGTTCAAATGAGCTTTACATGCGTATACATAATATGGTTCGATGGACCTACCGGGCGCTGAATTTGGGTGGCCAGACCGTCGATTGTCCCCATCGGGAAAGAGTGGGTTATGGTGACGGACAGACCGCCATGGATGTGGGTTGTTACAATTTCGATGCATCCACCCTGTACACCAAGTGGTCACAGAACTGGTGGGACGAGCAGAAAGAGGATGGTTTTGTCCCTTTTGTCGCACCAACTCCGCATGAAACCGGTGGTGGGCCTGCATGGGGTGCAATGGGTATTATGGTTCCCTGGAAAACCTACCTCTTCTACGGGGACACGAAGCTACTCGAAACCGGGTATCCTTATATGAAGCGTTACATGGAATACCTTGGTGCACATAGTAAAGATGGGGTGCTTCAGGATATTTTCCCGGGTGAGAAATGGCCCAATCTGGGCGACTGGGTACCTCCCCGCAGAGGAATGGATAAAAGCGAATGGGTGGATGATAACTCCCGTCGGTTTTTTAACAACTGTTACCGAACGCACTTACTTCAGATTATGATGAAAGTTGGCACACTCCTTGGTAAGAACGAAGACGTAGCAGTGTTTAATAAAGAGCTTAACATCGCACAAAAAGTCGTTCATGAGAAGTGGTTCAATCCGGAAGACACTACCTATGCAAACGGAGAACAGCCCTACCTCATCTTCCCCATACAAACCGGAATTACTCCCGATGAGCTAAAGAAGGCTGTGTTCGAAAAGTATGTTCAAACGATGTTGGTGAAGGACAAGGGGCACCTGAACACCGGAATGATTGGTACACAGATCACATTTGATTACCTGCTTGAACATATGCGGAATGACCTGATAGATATTATGGTGAACCAGAAGACCTACCCGGGTTGGGGATATATGGTGGAAAAAGGTGCCACCACCTGCTGGGAACAATGGAACGGATATTATTCACAGATACACTCCTGCTTCCCTTACATAGGTGGTTGGTTTTACCGGGGTCTGGCCGGGATCCAATGGGATCCTGAAAACCCGGGTTTTAAAAATATCATGCTTCGTCCGGCACTGGTCAAGAGTGTCGATTGGGTAAAGTGCAACTACGAATCTCAATACGGTAACATTAGCAGCAACTGGAGAATTGAGGCGGATCAGTTGACATGGGATGTAAGCATTCCAGCAAACAGTACTGCAACTGTATATGTTCAGGGCAATAACATCACGGAAAGTGGTTTACCCGTTGAAGATGCTGTTGGAGTTACTTTTATTAAAAATAAAGATGAAGCCAGTGTGTATGAAGTGGAATCCGGAACATATAGATTTGGGAGTACACTGTACTAAGCCACATAATTGCAAATTAAACATGAAACGTAGAAAATTCATCTATTTATCAAGTGCCGGAACTGGTGCTCTGATGACTGGCTCCACGGTAAGCCTGGGTAGTGATAATATGGCTCCTAAACCTCTTAAAAGCAGCTCAAAAATTTCTGAACTAAGAAAAAATACAGCTATAGCCATGTGGGATTTCAGCTGGATTTTACGTCATCATCGCTACGGTGAATTCAAAAACTGGGATGCAGCACTTGAAGGATTGGCGGAAAGAGGTTACGACTCCATAAGAATGGATGTAATGCCCCAGTTTGTTGCAGCTGATGCCGATGGCAGCATACAGGAAGAATTCAGGGCCGTTAAGAAGGACTGGACTCCGGCTTTATGGGGCAACGACTACAGTATGTCATTCAGGCCACGTGAAGCGCTTTTGGAGTTTTTGCCAAAATGTAAAAAATACGGCATAAAAGTGGGGCTTGCCACCTGGTTTTTAAAGCATGAAACCGAGCGAAACGGAATTTTCATGGAAGAAGGGGGGCTGCTTAGAGCCTGGAAAGAAACCCTGGATTTTCTGGATCAAAACCAGCTCCTTGATGATAATATTATGTATGTGGATTTACTCAATGAGTATCCCGATGTTCATGGTTTTGACTGGCTGAAAAACGAGATGAACAAGCGGTCGGACATAAAAAAATTCAAGCTTAACAATCCCGATGCCCACCTGCCAGATTTTCCGGAAGAAGAACAGGGTAATCAGCTGATGAAGATATTTTATAACGACTTCCTGAATGGCTTGATAAACGATATGCGCAATGCTTATCCACAGTTTGATTATTTTGCTTCACTGCATACATGGTCGTATAAAAACGTTGAAAAAACAAATTTCGATGCTATTGATAATCATGTCTGGTTTCAGCATAATGGATCTATTCCGGGAACAGACATCATAGGCGGAAGAAAGATAGAACACGATTTTAGAAAGGTTTATGCCGGGTTAAAAGGGTATTGGAATGAGCATAAACAAACCCTGGTTGACTGGATGGATGGGCAGATTTCGATGGTAGCCGCTGATGCAAGAAAACAAAATGTTGTTTGTGGGAACACCGAAGGCTGGGGCTCTGTTTTATGGCTCGACCATCCCGAAATCGACTGGAAATGGATGAGGGAAAGTGCTGAAATTTGCGTGGACCTGGCTTTAAAACATAGTGAATACAGGTTTATTTGTACTTCCAACTTCACGCATCCACATTTTCGAGGAATGTGGGGAGATGTGACATGGCACAGGCAAATTACAAACCGGATAAAGAATGGATAATTTGTAGTGACCAATAATTCTGAGCTAAGCCTGATAGCTGTGAGATATTAATACAGCTTAAGCTGTTGTGAGTGTAATTTTTCGTATTCATCAAGTTTGCCCTGTGAAAATGAGCTTCGACAATAAAATGACAGCCATAGTTTTGTCAGTCTTTCTGACTGCACCTTTCTGGGGCTGTACGGAGAAGCAGGAGGAAACCGGCTATTTTAATACGCAGGCTGAAATCAACTATGATAGTCTGAAATCAGGATTTTACCAGGTGCCTCAGGAAGCCAGAATGCGAACCTGGTGGTTCTGGATGAATGGAACCGCGACCAATAAGTCCATTACACAGGACCTTGAGGCCATGAAAAGCAATGGCATTGCCGGAGCCATACTTATTGATAATGGAGGTGACTATGCACCAGTGGGTCCCACATTTATGAGCGGGGAGTGGAAAGCCCTTTTTGCTCATGCAATTAAGGAAGCTGACAGGCTGGGGATTGAGATTAGTCTGAATATTCAAAGTGGGGCAGGGGATCCCGGGAATCCCAGCATAGAAGATGATAATGGTCTAAAGAAAGTGACCTGGAGTGAGCAAAAGATATCAGGGCCAAAGCATATTGAGATAGACCTGGAGGTTCCTCCCCGTCATATCTTTTACAAAGACATTACAGTACAGGCCATTAAAAGTCAGCCATCAGATCTAAGAAAAGATAAGCTCATCAAGAACTGGAATGTTAAAAGTTTTACCAAAAAAGAACGGTGGAGCAAAGAACTGGACCGCTACGATTTGAACCAGTTTTATGGCAGATATGAAGATAATGGAACAGTTCCGGCAATTGCAGTAGATGAGGTCCTGGACCTGAGTTCGTATTACCAGAATGGTAAACTAATATGGGAATTCCCTGCCGGTGAATGGACAATTCTTCGTTACGGTTACACCTCAACAGGGAAGCGGAACAATTACGCCAGTGAAGGGTATAAAGGAGGTTTGTGTTACGACCCTATTCATAAAAGAGGAATAAATGCCCAGTGGAAGGATGTGGCTAAACCTTTGATTGACATTGCCAAAGCAAATGGCAACAGCCTGAAATATGTACATATTGACAGTTGGGAAATGGGAACCACCAGCTGGACGCACGATTTTAATGCGGAGTTTAAAAAGCGCCGGGCATACAACATGGATCCCTATTTGCCGGTGTTGACGGGACTCATTGTGGGAAGCCGCGAAATCTCCAATCGCTTTCTGGAAGATTTTCGCATGACCGTAGGGGATATGGCAGCCGAATATAATTATGGGGAATTGCGCAGACTGGCACATTCGGAAGGAATATCCATGCACTCGGAATCTGCCGGTCCGCACCTGCCACCTGTCGATGGGTTAAAGACTTTGGGATTAAATGACATCCCCATGGGAGAGTCCTGGGCCAGGGCCACCACACACCGTAATACCGAAGGAAAAAGGTTACATGTAAAGTTAGGGGCAAGTGCTGCACATATTTACGGGAAGCGATTTTTTGCTGCAGAAACTCCTACTTCCGTGGGCCCGGTCTGGGAGCGGAGCCCGGCGGATGTAAAAATTGTACTGGACAGGGGATTTTGCAGGGGTGTGAACCGTGTGAACTGGCATACCTATACTTCATCGCCCGATGAATACGGCTTGCCGGGCATAGAATATTTTGCCGGCACACACCTGAACCGGCATGTAACCTGGTGGAAAGAGTCAAAGGTTTTTATCGACTACATTAACCGCACCCAGCATATGCTGACCCAGGGTATCCATGTGGCCGATGTGCTGGCTTACCTGGGAAGCGGCGTTCCACTGTTTGGCTTCCTGGACAGTGACCGTGGAGATATTCCTGAAGGTTATGCCTGGGACATGTGCAATGCAGAGGTGTTGTTACAACGTGCAAGTGTAAAGAAAGGGCGGATCTGCTTGCCCGATGGTAAAAGCTATTCCATCCTGGCACTTTCTGATCACAAGGACCTTTCCCTTCCGGTACTGAGGAAGATAGAGGAAATGGTAAAACAGGGAGTAGTGCTGGTAGGCACTCCTCCGGAAAGAGCTTCCGGACTGAGCGGCTACCCCGGATCGGATCACGAACTCAAAACCATTGTCAGCAGACTTTGGGGCGATGCAGACGGTGTAAACACCTTTTTGAATGCGTATGGGAAGGGGAGGGTATATGTGGGTAGAACGGTAGCCCAGGTGCTTGAGATGGAAAAGATCGGTCCGGACCTGGATTGGGAACAGGACCAGGAGATCGATCTGGAATATATTCACCGCACTTCGGATGAGGTAGATATCTATTACGTGTTAAACAAATGGGCCTGGAAAGGGATCAACGATTTGGAACACAGGAACCTTGCTGCCCTGCCCGACAGATATGTTCGAACCAACTGTACCTTCAGGGTAGATGGCGAAAGAAAAATTGAGCGCTGGGACCCGGTAAGCGGAGAGATTACCCCCGTTAATGTTTATGAACAAAAAAATGGCCCCTACACTTTGCCGGTTTCTCTGGAACCTGAAGGTGCTGCCTTTTATGTGTTCAGTAAGGTATTTCGTAAGGCTGAAAAAGTAAATCACATAGCGAAAATTGAAAAGGATGGTGCTGTACTGAGAGAAGGAAATACACCTCTGGAAACAGGGGCATCAAGTGTCTTTGTGGGTAACCATATATTGGAAGTCTTTGAAAAAGGGGAGTACAGGATTACTAAACCAGGCGGAAGGGAAACTACCATTATGAATGATGTCATCAGGGATGACAAAGAGATCGAGGGCCCCTGGCAGGTGACTTTTCAGGAGAAACCCTTATTGGGAGAACCCATTACAGCTACCTTTGATTCATTGAAGTCCTGGACCGGATCGGAAAAGGAATCCATAAAGTATTTTTCCGGTACAGCCTTGTATGAAAAGAGTTTTACCATCGAAAAGCACAGTATTTCAGGCGGAAGGACATACCTGAATCTTGGAAGAGTGGGGGATATAGCTAGCCTGACATTGAATGGCCAGGAAGTGGGCACTTACTGGAAGCCTCCCTATATTGCTGATATCACTGATCTGGTAAAAGAGGGAGAAAACAGGCTTGAAGTTTCAGTTAGCAATCTGTGGATTAACAGATTAATAGGTGATGAAAAGCTGCCCCCCGGGGAAAGAAGAACCTCTACCAACCTGGTAAATGATAAGGATCGCTATGGAAAACTAGGTATGCCTGATGCAGATAAGTATTTGCGGGTATCGGGATTGATCGGCCCTGTGAAAATCCAGTTTTCCAGGATATATGATTTATAAAATATGCGAATGTGTTCCAGACCCTCTGTGGACCTCTATGGATTAAGGGGCTTGCTGGTGATCAGTCCAATACCTCTTCTATTGTCTTTATCGACGGCACAGTAGAACATATAGTAGGTTTCATTTGAGGGATTCCACACCAGGGAGATCTTATGGGCATACTGTCCATCCAGGCCCGAGGGATTTCCCCCGGCTTTATACAGGGGTTCGGGATCGACGGTCCAGTGATAAAGATCCCGGGAGAACGCAGCCATGATGTGAGCTCCATCCTGTCCCACTCCGAAGAAGAAAGAGACCCAGTGATCCTTATCCCAGAATATCTTTGAATCGGAGGAGAAGCGTTCATTATAGCTTCCTTCCGCTCCAATTGGTATCACGGGGTTTTGTTCGTAGCGCTCCCAGTTAAGTAGGTTATCAGAAGTGGCCATACCCAGCTGCTCGATGTTCCCGTTGGCCGCATTATAGAAGTTGTAGTATTTGCCTTCGTGCTCAAGCAGCCAGGGTTGGTAAATGCAGTCCTTTTCCCAGGTGCCGCAGTCCTCCTGAAAAACGGAAAGAATGGGCTCGACTTTGGCTAGTACCCAGGCGAAACCATCTATACTCCAGGCCACCCCTTCGTATCCAGGCCGAAGCTCGTACCCGCCCTGTCTCGGATAAGCGCCATAAAGGGAGTAATATTTACCATCTTTCTTTTTCAGGATACGAGGCGATTTTATCCCGTAATCCTCATAGAGGTAGGCACCCAGTACCACTCCCCCAAAATCAAATCCTCCTTCAGGTCCGTAGCCCATGGCCAGTCGCATATGATCCCACTGCATCAGATCCGGGCTCTCAGCAATAAAGGACTGATACCCCGTTCCATCATAGCCGATGAAGCTCATGTACCACTTGTCATCCCCGCTCAACTGGAAAACAGTGGGGACATCCGTCATCATGATATCTTCAAATCCCTGGATACCCGGTTCCGGAAGGATCACATGTTCGGGATGGTAATGCCATCCTCTGTAAGGTTCAGACCACTCTTTTAAAGTTGTATCGTCGATGCTCAAGGGTGTTTCGGAAGCTCTGCCTTCCTGTCTGCCACCAGGGCCTGAGCAGGCTGTCCACAGACAGCAGGAAGCGATTACCATCGAGGTTTTCAAAATGCATTTTTTCATTTCATTCAACAGCATTAAAAATCGCATCAATCTTATCATCCGTAACCTGATCGTCCATATTAATGCAGCACACTCCGGTAAGCGCGGGATTCCCCGATGCTGAAACCAGCCTTGTTACGGTAGCCTGGATCTCTTCTACGGTCATATTCACCAGTTCAACCGGACTTAACCGGATATTGAAAAATGTATCGGGTAAAAACTTTCTCAGAAGGGCCACATTGCCACCCCAGCCCACATCGAGGAAATCCAGTTTAGGAAGTTTGGCGAATGATTCGGCATAACGGTGCGGGTCTTCCCCGCAATAATGGATTCCGAAATACTCCTTCTCCCGGCTCCATTTAGCATCGATGGGCATCAGAAACTGCTCGTAATCTTCGCAGGATACCATGGTGTGTGAACATTCGGAATGCAGGAAGACGGGCTTTGGCAGGTGCCTGACCGTTCTTGTTACAGAAACTGATGTGGTGCCGGTTGCTGCTCCCACCTGACCTGTGAACTTCTCAATCACCCCCGCAATGGAATTGAAATATTTTTTGACTTCATCCGGCGACATCATAAGGTCCATCATGATCTGCTCACCGCGCAGATCCATGGCAATGTTCAGCACCCCTCCCCAGTTCACATCGCCTGTGAGGTAGCCATATTTTGCTTTCAGGCTTTCTGTGAGATTCACAAAATCATTATACACCTTGGACCTGAATGCTGCTTCCGTATCCATTTCCAGACTCTCCCTGTTTGCTGCGACAACGGCAGGAGGATGATTCTCCGTATATATTACTTCGCACCCCAGCATCTCTGAAAGCAAATAGCCCGCAGCCAGGTGCACTGCCCCGATTTCCGGCTTTGCTATATCCTTATCAGTGCCCAGACCATACTTTCCCCATCGTTCATATAATTCATTTTCCATTCGCCGTTCGCTTTCCACCCTTTTAAGCGGATGAAAAAAGAAATCACGGTCAAATGTGATTCCGGTATGTTTATGCCACCATTCGGGGGCTAACACAATATCCACAGGTATTTTCGCTGGCTTGTCCATGGACTTCATTACTTAAGCACTCTCGTATCGCCACTGCCGTTATTCAGGTTTATATCCATGTTGGGCTGATTGCTTTCCCATGCCCCGGCAGTGAAATCGGGGATTTGAATGGAATTGGAATTATGGAGCACCGACCACTCCGATAACTCTACCACCGAACTGAATGCAGCTGCATCATATACATCCTGATCCAGCGGTAAACCGGTGCGCAGACAATCGATGATATGCCAGACATTGATCAGGTCGGAACCGCCATGCCCGCTTTTCAGATCCGCTCCCAGTCCTTTTCTGAAGTCTTCGAATTTATGCAGCATGCCCGGTTTGTATTTCTCCATTAATTCATCGTAGGTCTTTTTGTCTGCCCATTTGTGGTTACCCGTCGAGATCCGGGGTGGTGCGGGATCGTAAAGGACAGCACCTTTTGTTCCATATACCCCGTGGATCAGGTTATGGGGAGAAGGGGAGGTGGCATCATGCTGTATGTTGAGCGTACGCCCCAGTTTGGTTTTAATAAGCATGGAACTCATGTTTCCCCGGTACTCCATGTTGGCAAATTCCTCGAAAAAGGGATCTTCCCGGGCAAGTTCCTTAGCCCTTTTCTGCATCATGAAGTCCCTGCTTTCCACGGAAACCATGAAATCGAACTGGTCTCCCCGGTTAATGTTCATCATCTGGGCTATGGGACCCATGCCATGGGTGGGGTAGATGTTCCCTTTTCTGGAACCATACATCCTCAGCCACCACATGTTCCAGTACACCGTCTTACCAAAGTTGTTCCCCATTTTGCTGGTGTTGTAGGCACCATCCCCATGCACAATTTCTCCAAAAAATCCCTGTTTGGCCATATTCAGGGTGGTGATGTGGAAGGGCATAAAGGAGTAATTCTCCATCATCATGCAATGCTTCTTCGTCTTCTCCGAAGTTTTCACAATATCCCAGCATTCCTCAATGGTCAGGGCTGCCGGAACTTCAGTGATGACGTGCTTGCCCTGCTCCATGGCATAGACCGCCATTTTTGCGTGCATGTAGGTGGGAGTGGTGATCAGTACCAGGTCCAGGTCCTTTCGTTCACAAAGCTTTTTCCATTCCTCTTCCGAACCGTAATAATATTCCGGATTGTGATCCGTGTTCTCCAGGTTCTTTTTGATCCTTTCCAATCTGCCCGGATCCAGGTCTGCTGCCGCCTTTATCTCCACATCCGATACACGGCATATGGTTCCTGCATGGTGTGAACCGCGGTTTCCGGTACCGAGGATCCCGATTCTAACCGTACTGATTTTGGGGGCGGCATAACCCGACATGTTGAACCTTTGTGTATGGTTCTTTTGAAATTCCTTGATTTGCCGGGGCAGGTCGCTGAAGTTCTTCTCCTTTTCCTGATGCTGTGCATATAGTACGTTGGCAGCAGACAGGCTCAGTCCCGCCATGGTAGCCATTTTTATAAAATCCCTGCGTTTGGTGGTCATTATATGATGGTGTTATTATTTAAGTTCTGTACTGGCATAATTTGCTAGATCAATATCCATATTTCTTTCGTTATTCTCCCATGCACCGGCAGTAAAATCAGGTATTTGGATGGAATTTGAGTTATTACATACAGACCAGGAACTTAGCGGTAATATACAGCTCCATGTAACCGAATCGTATACATCAATATCTAAGGGAAAACCACCACGCAAACAATCGATTAATCGCCAACTCTTATAGGCATCTGAACCCCCATGGCCACCTAATTTATGGGCCATTTCATGGAATGTTTTAATGATCCTGGGTTTATATTTCTCCATTACTTTTTCATATTCATCCTGTGAAGCCCACCTGTGATTGCCTGTACATATCCGCGATGGAAACGGATATTTTAATGAAGCACCTTTTGTTCCATAGGCTCCCATAATATAAGTCTCGGGTGATGGGCTGGTTGCATCATGCTGAAGCATAATGGTACGCCCTTTTTTAGTTTTTATCAGGGTACAATTCATATTCCCCCTGTAATCCTTTCCCACGAATTCATCATAGAAGGGATCCTCCGTGCTCAACTCTGCTGCTTTCTCTGCCATCATAAAATCCCTGGATTCCATCGATACCAGGAAATCAAACTGATCTCCCCTGTTTATATCCATCATCTGACAAATAGGTCCCAGTCCGTGGGTTGGATAAATATTACCCTTTTTGGAAGCATATTCCCTCAACCACCACATGTTCCAATAAAAATTCTTAGTGAAGTTGTTGTGCATTTTACTTGAGTTATATGCACATTCACCATGAACCAATTCTCCATAGAACCCTGTCCTTGCCATATTCAGCGTGGTCATCTGGAAGGTATGGTAGCTGCAGTTTTCCAACATCATACAATGCTTTTTTGTCTCTTCTGCAGTTTTTACAAGATCCCAGCACTCCTCAATCGTAGCTGCTACAGGAACAGCAATGGCTGTGTGTTTGCCATTCTTCATCGCATATATGCCCATCTTTGCATGTGCGGGATAGTGGGTTGTAACCACTACCAGGTCTATATCATCCCTCTCACAAAGCTTCTTCCAGGCGTTTTCATCTCCGGTATATACATCAGGACTATGTCCATATTCTTTTGCCATTTTCTCGGCTTGCCTGGCTTTTTCGGGACGTAGTTCCGCAAGTGCATTTATTTGAACCCCTTTGAAAGGCCCCATGGTCTTAATGTAGGTAGGCCCCCGATTCCCTAAACCAATAATACCTACCCGCACATTGTCAATGGCAGGAGCTGCATAACCGGACATATTAAATCGCTGGTTGTGGCTCTTTTGGTATTCCTCATTTCGTTTGGGTAAATCGTGGAAGTTCTTTTCATCTTCCAGCCATTGTGCATACAAAGCTTTTGCAGCTGGGAGACTTAAACCCATCAGGCCAGCCATTCTTAAGAAATCTCTTCGCCTGGTTTTCATAGCTATAGTTGTTCCTTAGTTCTGTTTGAGCATGTTAAAAGAACTTGGGATAATATTATTCTAATTATATTTTGATTTTGAAATTATAATGTCCCGACTCCATCTGATAAACGCTTGCACCATCATCGGAATGCAGTAAGCTGACTCCTTCTACCTCAGAAACGGGTAAACCTCCTTCGGAAATGTTTTTCCCTGGTATGTAAACGGTAGCGGTACTGCCAACGGGAACGGTAAGCCTGAACAGGATCTGATCCTCCTGGCGTTCCCAGTCAACAGAAATGCGTCCGTAAGGTGAATCGTGGTGCGCTTTGAGCCAGTCAAGTTCTTTCACAAAAGCAGGTTTGATGATGCAATTTTTGAATCCCGGTGCCGCAGGATCTGGGCGAATGCCTGCCAGGCCATAATAGAACCAGTTTTCCAGCGGGCCGCCCAAAGAGACGATGTTCTGTACCCCTTCTCCGCTCCAGAATTCCGGGATAGTGGTGCGGCCGTCTTTGATCATTCCCCACCAACTGGGTTCATCTTCCTGGTTGGCAATTTCATAAGCCAGCTCCGGGTCCAGGTCGCTTAATACTTTCATCAGTGCCATGCTTCCCACAAAACCGGTATTCAAATGTCCATTGCTCCGTTTTACTTCCTTCATCAGATGCTGCCCGGCCATATCCCTGATTGCATCCGGTACCATGCCCAGTAAAAGGGGCAGAGCATATTTCGTCTGGCTGTTCTCTCCATAGCTACCTGTATTGAAATCCAGGAATTTCTTATTGAAGGCGTCACGAATATCATTCGCCAACTGATTGTATTTCAAGGCATCTTCCTTTTCTCCCAACATTTCTGCAATCTGTGCACTGATTGTAGCCAGATAGTAGAAAGCGCAGGTATTCGTAAATATCCTGGGTGTGTTAACGGGCAGACCTGTAGTGCCTACCTCGCCCCAGTCACCCAGTCCCCAATCGATAAGCAGTCCTTCTGAAGTGCTGTGAATGAAATCCAGGGAAGCTTTCATGCCCGGGTAAAGTTCCTTAAGTAAGTCCACATCGCCAGTAAAATGATAGAGTTGCCATGGCCCGTAATGCAAAGCGCCACCCCACCATGGGCAGGACAGGTTACTTCCGTTCTGGCCCCAATTTCCCCACACCGGTGCCGGATTAACGGGAGGCACATGGCCACTGGCTTCTTGTCCTGCTTTCATATCCCTGAACCAGAGACGATATACCGTTCCCAGGTCATAATTAAACAGAGAAGGCCCTATAAGCTGCCAGACATCTTGCGTCCATCCAAGCCTTTCCCGGGCAGGATCGCGGGGCCTGTGATGCGTATAGTTAAGAAGGGAGTGTGTGATGACGGAATGCAGCCGGTTGAACTTTTCGTTGGAGCAGGAAAAACTCCCTTTTTCCTCCGGATCCACATGGACCATGATTCCCATCATGTCGTCTAGGGAGGGTTTAGCCGGTAAACCTTCCACCTGGACATATTGAAATCCGAAATAGGTGAAACGAGGTTCAAAAAGGTCCTTTTCTTTTCCACTGAGGATCAGTTCACCGGTTTGATAACGTCCGTAGATATAGCTGGAACTCCAGTGATCCTGATCGATCATTCCTTTGTCATTCAGTTGTTCGGCAAAATTCAGTTGAATTTTCCGGCCTTTCTCACCCGATGCGCGGAATTTCACCCAACCGGAAAAGTTCTGGCCCATATCGTAGACATAAATTCCGGGGGAAGGCTCGAGGATTTTAAGCGGACGAACTTCTTTCGTCTGACAGTTTGGAACATGCTGCTGAGATTCCAGGCGTCCTTCCTGGGCATTTAGCTTCATCACTGGTTTCCAGGAAGAATCATCAAATCCGGCCAGTTCCCAGCCAGTCTGTTTCCTGTTGGCATCGATGGTCTCGCCGCCACGCAGGCTGTTATACACAATTTCGCCAGTAGACCATTTCCAATTCGGATCTGAAACGATCGTTTGTTTACTGCCATCGGCAAATTCCAGCTCAATCTGCAGCAATAATCTCTTAGACGCTGCCCAGGTGGAACCTTCGAAATCCCAGATATCCCTGAAGTTGATATCATACCATCCGTTACCGAGGATTACGCCAAGGGAATTTTTCCCTTTCTCGAATCCACCGGTCAAGTCATGAGTGACATACATGACTCTTTTCCTATAATCAGTATCTGCAGGATCGAGTTCATGGTCATCCACCTTCCTGCCATTCAAATAGAGTTCGCTCATTCCTAAACCACTCATAAAGGCAATTGCCCGTACCGGTTTTTCTTCCAGCACCAGTTCTTTTCGAATTAGAACTGCCCTGGATTCTTCGGTTTTAAAATATTTGGTCAGGTTGCTTACAGACCATTCCCCTGTTTCCTGGCTATCGGATGCCTCAACCGTCGCTCCGTCGGCCAGGTTACGGCCTGTGGGGGAAAATACCTGGATTTCTGCTAATCCAAACCAGTATTCGTCATTGCTTTCGCGGCGAAGTTTGGTGGCAGTAATTCGAACGTATCGCCCGGACACTTCTTCTTCCAGTTTAACCAGTACCCGGCAGTGCGGCCATCCCGGGGGGTAATAATCTTTTTCAGTGTGATCGAGTACGCGTTTGGCATTCTGCATCGCCGGATTATCGGCCACTTCAACAAAAAAGCGAAGTGGAAAACCGTGGTCCGGGGTATAATAGGGCACCGAATCGTGAAAATACTTTACCGTGTAAAAAAGAATTCGGTCTATGGCTTTCTCTTTACCCAAATCAACCTGTACCCATTTTACTGTATTTGCACTTCTTTCCGGTTTTGAGCGAAAACCTTTACCCATAGCGGCCATGGCACTTTTTTCAGTTGCCCCGATCCAATCTGCTTTCCAATCGGAGGCAGCAAGCATACCCATGGTCCAGGCATTGGTTTCGGACCAGGATGACGGCTGCCCGGTACTGTCCCAGGCTTTTACTTTCCAAAAGCATTGTTGTAGTGTTTTTAATGGTTTTCCACCGTAAATAATGTTCTGTGATTGCTCATTTGTTATCCTGCCCGAATCCCACAGATCACCGATGTCCTTATCCAGCTTATCTTTCGAACTGGCCACTAATAGGCGATATGCAGTTTGTTTCTGTCCACGATGGTCCGATACCAGCTGCCAGCTTAATCGTGGTTTAGTCTCATCAATCCCAATGGGGTTGGTGAGATATTCGCATGTTAAATTGGTAACATCAAACGTTACCACTTCATTGCATCCAACAAAGCTTGTCAATGAAAAGAATACAAAAGCTGCTAAGCTAATAATCTCCCTAAAGGTGGTTTCTGGACGTTTCATCTCCCGTTAATTTTTACTACTTACTATCATTGCGGCATTAAAAGCATCCAGTGCTGAACTCTGGCAGGATGCGTCGGTTTTTTGCGGCGGTGCATTCCATACTGCACCAATTTTATTATTCGATTGATCTCTGGCAACAGCCCAGATAGAATCCGCATTTTTCAGGATAAAGGCTCTGTACTCCTCTCTCGGTGACACAGCATAGAGCTTTCCCAGATGCCGCATGAAAATACCCTTAAACTGAGTCGCATCGCCATTAAGATCTGGCTCGTTGGGATCTTTCAGTATTCCATCTTCATAGACCAGGTGGGTAATTGTCGCATGAGCAATTTTATGGGCCAACTCCAGCAGTGACTCATCTTGCTTCTCCTTATACAGTTCTGCCAATGCACTTAAGATCATGCCCTGATTATAGGTGTGGTAACTTCCCGCGCTTACTTCACATTGCTTATTTAATCCGTTTTCTACAAGATATCTTTCATCTATCATCCCCGAATTTTTAAACCACTCCCAGGTATCTTCTGCCCACCCCAGGTAGCTTTTCCCAAGAGTCTCACCTCCTCTTCTTTGATGTAAGCGTATGGCGCTCAACATAAAAAGTTCATTTTGAACTGCCGATTTCCCAATCTTTGGTTTTTTCCAATAGATACCGCCACCGCAAACGTCATCCCAACCTGTAGCCATATCAGCAAAAGTGATGCGTGCCATGTTCAGGTACTTGTCATCTTTTGTAAGGTCATACGCTTCGATCCAGGCCAATACCCACCAGCCTTCATCATCATAATAGTCATTGATGTAATTTCGGCATATCCAATTATCCTTAGGATCAGGCATCTGTACTTCAAACTCTTTACAAATCTCAAACGTATTATCCACAACATCGAGGTACTCCTTAGAACCTGTTATCCTGGAATAATCAATAAGAGCCGTGAGTGCATTGGCTGCATTCCACCAACTTGTGGTTTCATATAAGCCTGTTTCCACATTATACCACTTTTGTAACGTTGTAATTGTTGCCTCAGCATATTGATTATATCGTTCGTCTTTCTTACATGAGTTGTACAGCAGACCCAGAATTATGGTAATAACAAATAGCGTTGTATTTTTCACTAGAAAATATTTATGTTAAACATCATCTTCAACTGCATTAATCTCATAGGTTCCCGATTGAAATTCAAGAACAATGAACTCATCCGATTTTGAATCATATGATATCTTATTGTCAGTCTCAATGAACTTCCCATCTTTCCAGATAAGCTTATCATTTACATAGATGGCAAAGTGTTCAGAGCTTCGGACTGGAACATGGATCATGGCGGAGGTTTTTTCAGGAACCACTGTCTCAATCTGCAGGCCTGTTTCAGCCCCATCAATCATCAGCTTTTTCAATTTCACACTTATGTTACCCGATACAGAAGGTACTACACCCTCTGCCCATTCCAAATCGTACAGGCGAGGTTGAATTCTGAACTTTTTCCAGCCGGCTTGAATGGGTTCCACGCCCAGCACGATCTCTGGCAAAAGGGCTGTAGGCCCGGAGCACCAGGCATGTGACTTGGTCATCCCCAGTGGTGACTCCCACATTTCGTACCAGGCGCCGTTAAAGCCCTCTTTGTTCATTTGCTTACCCCAGTAGGTACGTATATAGTCAAGTGCCCATTGCCCCTCTCCTTCAGCAAACAGGGTATGAAGTAGCCAGTACGAGAATGATTGCTCACACGAGCGCCCCTGGCTTGTTGCAAATTCTACCACTGATGCTGTCCTGTCTTCAGGCACAAGACCATATTTTAAGGCATAAACCTGTGTCTGCTGTGTAATTCGGGAGCTTTCAAAACCATCCTTAAAGGCATTGTCTTTCTCCGACCATAAATATTTCTGAATTGAGTTTTTTACAGCCTGTGCCTTTTCTTCCCATTCATTCGCCTTTATGGTATCTTCCATAATACTACGAGCCATCCATGCGGCAGAATTCAGGGCGCCGTAGTAAAGGCAGTTTACTGCTGTGTTTTCACCATCCACATCCTGTTTGTATGTATCGGGATGATCCAGTACCACCCAACCGGGCACTTTTCCAACAAGCCCTCTTTCTTCGGATTCATAGCCCTCGAAATAGTGCAATAACTTCTTTAAATTCGGATACACCTGCTCTACCAATTGGGCGTCATTATAATACATGTGGTATTCATGGAGCATCAGGATCCATTCAAGCTGATAATCGGGAATGTAAGTCGAGGTGGTGGGCCCCAGATGATAGCCTGTAGGATAGCGTGAGCGTATGGCCCCTTTTTCGGAATGACGCTGGGAAAAAGCTCCGCTGAGAATGTTATAATCGTGCAGCAACTTAATATTTGGAGCAAAAGCATAGGCAGAATACCGGATATTATACCTGGTATCCCCTGAAATATATTGCGTCTGTTCGCGCCAGGGAGTATCCATCCAGGTGTCGTGGGCACAAATCTGCATGGTCCAGCGGCCTGTTTCCCAGATCTGGTTAAGCTCCTCATCCGAGCAGATGAAACTACCCGTTCTTTGTACAGGAAAGGATCTGAATTCTCCGCTAACTTTGTCAATTGAAACACCGGCACTCTCTTTGATAGCCAGGTACCTGAATCCACGCCAGGTAAGAGGGTGCCAGCTCTGTTTACCTTCTTTTGTAATGTAAGTATCGGTATAATCCACATTGTCTTTCATAATGGGAACACTATCGTTATCCAGTCTTTCCCCGGTACCTAGGATTATGTCAACTCCGGCTTTGTTTGCTGTTATTGTGAAACGAGGGAAAGCCGTAATCTCTTTGCCAAAGTCATAGACTTCATATCCCTTTACATTCCATTCCGATACGGGTTTCAGGGTTTCATAAAACAGCCTTTCCCTTTTGACAACCACCATCCGCTTCCACGGCTCCACTGGAGGTACGCCTATTTCCTTTGCCTGCTCCCAGCCTGAATCATCAAAAGAGGGCTCCTGCCAACCTTCGTACGCCAGGCGTGCATCGTATCGCTCCCTGATCCCAATGCAGTGGTGGTGCTGACGGAATGCTGCATCAGTATCCCAGGCAATGGCCTGCGCCACGCGCCAGCTTTTGTCACTAAGAATCTTAGTAAGGTTGCTTTTTTTGTCGGTTACAGCCGCCTGGAAGAAAAAGCCACCACGCGCATCCATCCGGTGATGCAATCCTTC
>CAZURA010000047.1:0-33894 GCA_964622985.1 uncultured Bacteroides sp.
TTGACTACCTTTTGTACGGCACGGAGTGCATCATACCTGTGCTCCCTGAACATCTCGATGATACGGCTTGAGATAACCCCCAGGTTTTCTGTGGTATACGCCTTTTTCAGTGTGGTATATAATTCATGGATCTCCACACTACGAATTTAGGATTTTTCGAGATATCCCTACCCCACCTTGAATCTCTTTTTATCCTTTTTCGCCAGTAGCTGAATCACCCATTTTCCTGTTTGAGCTGCAGGTGGCAATCCTCCTCCGGGAGCCAACCACTGTCCGCTCAGATAGAAATTATCTAAACCATTAAGAGTCATTTTAATGGACTTGGTCATATTCTTGCTGGTAGGTTGAAATCCTTCGTAAGCTCCCTTCCAAACCCCTGTATATCTTATACCGGTTAACGGAGTAGCCACATCGACTATTTCAATGTGCCCTTTTGCATCAGGATAAAGCTGCTCCAGTTTCTCTGAGGTTTCCTTAGCTATTTTATCCTTTTCTCTCCGGTACTCCTGCTCATCCATGGCTTCCCAAATTTCGACAGGTGATTCAAACAACATTTTCATAACACATTTGCCTTTCGGAGTAATTTCCGCGTCGTGATTATAGTTAGATACACCGTACCCACTGGTCAGCGTGGTGCTACCTATCTTAACACCTGGAGCAATTACCTGGTAAGTATGATATTTGCTATCCACAGTTCTGTTGATTCCGAAAGAAACCTGAACAATGGGTACAAACAGAGGCCATGTATCAAAAGCCTGCTTAATTTCCGAAGTGATGTATTTCCCATCGAGCATATCGTACATCAAAGCGTGCAGATCACATGCTCCGATGATATGGTCAGCATATTTTACAGTTCCGTCTATCAATCTGACTCCAATTGCCTTATTTCCGTTGGTGACAATTTTTTCTACCCTGGCCTTTCCTGTAAACTTCCCTCCCAACGATTTATACTTATCTGCCATACGAAGAGTAAATGGCATGGATCCTCCTATGGGATAGCCTGCGTTCTTTTGAGAAAACCATACCAGTATGAAAAGGAAAGCAATGGCCGAAAAATCTTCCATGGCATCCGCTACCTTCATCAGTCGCTCCTTCATAGCATCAGATTGAAATCCCAACAGATCGAAATACTCACTAAGACTTTTTTTCCCATACTTCCTGAAAATTCGAAGTGCCGGTCCACTCTTCGTTACAAACCTGGCATAATCCATCACATTCCGGTTGAATGAGGGTTTTTCAAACAATTGCATGGTCGCCATTTTGCGCATATCATTGCACATCCTGATTATGGGTTTGCGATCTTCCTCTGCCATATCTATCAGGTACTGTTCCCACCTGTCGATGTCGGAATAGATCACAAAGTCGGTCCCGTCAGGCATTCGCATGGTGACATACGTATCCGGATCCACAATGATTGTATTTTCATCAAGTGCACCGGTCTCCTTCCAAATATCATGAAAGGGACCGTGTGAAGATCCCACAAGCCAATGAATGCAATAATCGAAGGTATATCCTTTACGTTTCCAGGCAGTACATTGCCCACCTGGCATGGAGTGCATTTCAAGTATCTCTGTATCATATCCATTTAGTTGTCCATAAATTCCTGCAGAGAGACCTGATACTCCTCCGCCAATAATGATCACTTTTTTTCTCATGCTTAGGTTGGATTTTGTGTGATTTTGGTCCAAACTACGAAAGCTTATTTGGCAGGGCCAGGAAATCGACGGTATATCGGCGAGTTTTCGAGAAGAGGTGCTATATTACCACTAAAACAAACTCTCAATGGATTTGTTATTGGATAAAATCAGATATTAGGATATGAAATATACAACGGAATTAACTATTGATTTGCCACGGACTAAAGTCATCGAACTGTTTGATAGTACCGAAAATATGTACAAGTGGCAAAAGGGATTGAAAAGCTTTGAACCGATCAGCGGGGAACCAGGTCAAGAGGGAGCTCGATCTAAATTGGTATTTGATGGAAGGAAAGGAGACCTGGAAATGACGGAGACCATAACCAGGCGAAACTTACCTGATGAGTTCCATGGAATCTATGAAGCGCGGGGCGTCTATAACGAAATGTATAACTATTTCGCAGTGATAGATGAGAACCATACGTTGTGGAGAACCATCAGTATTTTCAAATTTCGCGGACTGATGGCTCTAATGGCACCTTTTATGAAATCAGCCTTTACAGGCAACACCTTGCTCAACATGGAGCGTTTTAAAAACTTTGCTGAGAATGTTGAAAACCACTAATTACCAAGAATTAGGTTTTGATAGTGCTAGTGATGTAGTAAAAGATTCTTCAGAACCTTGTATTCAGTGTAAAGAGCTGTTTGGCCTTGGATTTTCCTGCACATTTTAGTCCAAATAAATACAAGCCTTATTGTGTTGATATTAAGATACTTGAACCGAGTTAATCTAAATAGAATCGTGATTGCTATCATCCTCTGATTTGCATTAGGTCAGGATGTAACCTATATTTGAACCATCAATACCACACGACAGTGTGTTTGTTATTGAGAAGGGGTAAGAGATTAGGCTCAACGATCCCCTGGCAACCAGCCACCAGGCAAAGGTGCCAAAACCTAACCCGAAAGGGGAATAATAACAAAAGAGAAACCAATGAAAGAAAGGTACTTAAACATCTCTATGCTGCCTATGTCCATGCGCCGGCCGAAGCTTCGGTAAGTGTGCTATGAGTCATTTCCAGATAGTATAGAAGCTTCGATCCTCCGGTGAAGGGAGAAGGATGCTTAGTGATCAGTGATGGGTGTACAGATTCCCACTAATCAATAGCCCCAGAAAAATCCAACAAATATCCCTACACACGGATTCACTGATAGTCAGTTTACACTTTGACATTTTCACACTACTAGTTTACATTTTAAGTTTAAATCAGTTAAAACTAAGTAATTATGAGCGCAACATACAAGAATTTCGAGACATTACAGATCCATGCGGGACACACACCCGATTCAGCTACCAACGCCAGAGCAGTACCCGTGTACCAAACCACTTCATATACATTTGACAGTTCTGAGCATGGAGCTAACCTCTTTGCTCTGAAAGAATTTGGAAATATTTATTCGAGGATCATGAATCCCACTAACGATGTGTTTGAGCAACGGATTGCTGCACTCGAAGGTGGAGTGGCAGCACTTGCAGTCTCTTCCGGCCATGCTGCCCAATTTATCACCTTTAACACCATACTTAAGGCCGGTGACAATATTGTAAGCAGTCCGTACTTGTATGGAGGTACCTACAATCAGTTTAGTGTTACCTTCAAGAACCTTGGGTGGGAAGCCAGATTTTCCGAATCGCTTGATGTGGATGATTTCGAGAAACTGATCGATGAAAACACAAAAGCCATCTATCTGGAGACCATAGGAAACCCAGGCTTCAACGTACCTGATTTTGAGAAGTTTGGAGCACTTGCAAAAAAGCATGACATTCCGTTCATTGTGGACAACACTTTTGGTGCTGCCGGCTATCTTTTCAGACCATTCGATTACGGAGCAAATATTATTGTGGAGTCATCTACAAAATGGATAGGAGGACATGGTACATCCATAGGTGGAGTCATTGTGGATGGAGGCAATTACAACTGGGGTAATGGAAAATTTCCACAATTTACTGAACCCAGCGAAGGGTATCACGGATTGAAATTCTGGGAAGTATTCGGCAGTGACGGACCTTTTGGCAACATTGCATTTATTATAAAGGCCCGTGTGGAAGGTCTCAGGGATATTGGGCCCAGTCAGAGTCCTTTCAATGGATTCTTACTCATTCAGGGTTTGGAAACACTCTCGTTGAGGATGGACAAACATGTGGAAAATACTCTGGCACTGGCTAAATGGCTTCAGCAACATCCTAAAGTAGATCAGGTCAGCTACCCGGGTTTGGAAAACAGTCCTCACCATGAGAATGCTGCTAAATACTTGCCAAAAGGACCCGGCGGAGTTCTCTCATTCACTCTGAAAGGTAAAAAGGAAGAGGCCATACAACTGGTTGACAGTCTCGAGTTAGTAAGTCACCTGGCCAATGTGGGCGACGTACGCACACTAATTATTCAGCCTTCAGCCACTACCCATCAGCAGCTTCCGGAAGAGGCCCAGTTGGCAGCCGGGGTTACTCCTACCCTACTCAGGGTTTCTGTGGGTCTTGAACACATCGATGATATCATCGCTGACTTTGAACAGGCATTCAGCAGGATAAAGGATTAAAGTGCATCAAAATCACTAAAACTGTAAGTTGTGAAACCACAGATCTTTCAATATAGAGAAACATTCAACCTTGAGCTGGGGGGATCACTCCCCTCACTCAATGTTGCGTATCATACCTATGGCACACTGAACGACCAGGCCGATAATGTGATCTGGGTGTGCCACGCCCTTACTGCAAATTCACAGGTATCAGACTGGTGGTCCGGCATGATAGGTGAAGGAAAACTGATGGATCCCGATAAATACTTTATTGTATGCGCAAATATCATTGGTTCCTGTTATGGATCTACAGGACCCATATCCACCAATCCTGATACCGGATTACCATGGTACAGATCGTTTCCAGCCATCACCGTAAGGGACCTGGTGAAAGCTCATGATATTCTGAGAGAGTTTCTTCAGATTAGAAGGATACATACAGTAATCGGAGGATCCATTGGCGGTTTCCAGGCCCTGGAATACAGCATCATGTATCCTGATCTGATCGATAACCTGGTATTTATTGCTTCATCGGTAACAATTTCCCCATGGGCGACTGCATTCAATCAATCACAAAGACTGGCTCTAGAAGCTGATCCCTCCTTCAAAGAAGATCGACCCTATGGGGGTATCAATGGACTGAAGGCGGCCCGATCCATAGCCCTGCTTAGTTATAGAAATGAGCATACCTATACTAAAGCACAGCAGGAGAATGACCATCAGAGAACGGATGATCTGAAGGCCTCTTCTTACCAAAACTACCAGGGCGATAAACTGGTCAGGCGCTTCGATGCATACAGTTATTATGCGATCACCAAGATTATGGATTCACATAATGTGGTAAGAGAAAGGGGCTCTCTGAGCGATGCCATTGGAAGAATTAGTGCTAATGTATTGAGCATAGGGATCTCCTCAGACTATCTTTTTCCAACTCATGAGCAGAAGCTGCTGGCCCATATAGCCCAGGGTGAATACAGGGAAATAGAGACGACTTTCGGACATGATGGATTTCTGATTGAAACAAAGAAGATCTCCGATAAAATAGGTGATTTCTGGCGACAAAATGCCCGGGTTAAAAAAGAGAAAACTGGCACAGAACATCCCTTAAAAGTTCATTGGTCACGGTCAGCATAATTTGAGTACTTTTGGCCTGCAGAAATTATGGGATCAATAAGAAACATCAGTCAGCTCTTAAAAGAGCGAGTACTTTTGCTGGATGGGGCTATGGGAACCATGATCCAGCAATACAATCTGCAGGAAGAGGATTACAGGGGTGAAAAATTCAAGTCACATCCCTGCGAGCTGAAGGGAAATAATGACCTGTTGTCCATTACCAGACCCGACGTGATCAAGGCCATTCATGAGGCGTATCTGGACGCAGGCTCTGATATCATTGAAACCAACACTTTTAATGCTACTTCGATCTCCCAGTCCGATTATCAAGCCGAACCATTCGTATACGAGATCAATTACAGTTCAGCCAGGATAGCTGCAGAGGCAGCTTCAAGGTATACCACCATGAATCCCGAAAAACCCAGGTTTGTTGCCGGATCCATGGGGCCCACAAACAAAACCACCTCCCTTTCTCCTGAGGTGAATGATCCCAGATACCGGGCAGTCTCCTTTGATGAGATGAAAAGTACATATAAAGAGCAGGTGAAGGGGTTGGTAGAAGGAGGGGTTGATTTGCTTCTGGTGGAGACCATATTCGATACTTTGAATGCCAAAGCCGCTTTGATGGGTATTGAAGAGTATTTAGCCGAGAAAGAGATCAAGATTCCGGTAATGGTATCGGGCACTATAACTGATGCCAGCGGACGCACCTTATCGGGACAAACTCTGGAAGCATTTATGAATTCTCTGGATCATATAGAACTGCTATCTATCGGATTGAATTGTTCACTGGGATCCAAGGAGATTAGACCTTACATCGAAGAAATGTCAGGTAAGTCAGATCACTTTGTATCGGTTCATCCCAACGCCGGTTTACCCAACCAGTTCGGAGAATATGATGAAACTCCTGAACAGATGGCCGGACAGATCAAAGATTTCCTTGATTCGGGATTTGTCAACATTGTGGGAGGTTGTTGCGGTACTACTCCTGAACATATACGTGCAATTGCTGATCAGCTGGAAAATGTAGAGATACGTACTCCTCAGGTATCCAGAGAAGGACTGAAACTAAGCGGACTGGAACCTCTAACTGTATATAAAGGATCCAACTTTATAAATGTAGGTGAAAGATGCAATGTGGCGGGGAGCAGGAAATTCGCCCGACTCATTCGCGAGAAAAAGTATGATGAAGCACTCATTATCGCACGCCGGCAGGTGGAAGACGGGGCCCAGATCCTGGACATCAACGTGGACGAAGCTATGCTGGATGCGGAATATGAGATGGTTACCTTCCTGAACCTGTTACTTGCAGAACCGGAGATCTCGAAGGTTCCACTGATGATCGATTCCTCTAAGTTCAGTGTGATCGAGGCCGGTTTGAAATGCATTCAAGGCAAAGCAGTAGTTAACTCCATCAGCCTCAAGGAAGGGGAAGAACAGTTTATTGAGCATGCCCGAATCATCCGAAGGTATGGTGCTGCTGCAGTCATTATGGCTTTTGACGAGCAAGGTCAGGCTGACAGTTTTGAGAGGCGCAAAGAGATCTGCAAAAGAGCCTATGAAATACTCCGCAATCAATTAGATTTTCCGCCGGAAGATATCATATTTGATCCCAACGTACTGACCATTGGAACAGGCATCGAGGAGCACAATAACTATGCAGTGGACTTCATCAACACTACTAAATGGATTAAGCAGCACCTTCCGGGGGCAATGGTTAGCGGAGGTGTGAGTAACCTCTCTTTCTCTTTCCGCGGCAACAACATTGTGAGAGAAGCGATCCATTCCGTATTCTTGTTTCATGCCATCAAAGCAGGACTGGATATGGGGATTGTCAATCCAGGCATGTTACAGGTGTATGATGAAATACCGGAGCAATTATTGGAATATACAGAAGACCTGGTTTTAAACCGCCGTTCGGATGCTACGGAACGACTCATTCAATACTCTTCTACTCTGCAGGAGACCGAAAAGACAGAAGAGAGAAAGGATCTTTGGAGGGATCAACCCGTGGATGAACGACTCAAACATGCTCTGGTGAAGGGCATAACAGATTACATAGAGTCTGATTCACTGGAAGCGCATGCCACCTATGGCTTGGGCTTAAAAGTGATTGAAGGTCCGCTTATGAATGGTATGAATGTGGTTGGGGATCTGTTTGGGGAAGGTAAAATGTTCCTTCCACAGGTTGTCAAAAGTGCCCGGGTCATGAAAAGGGCAGTTGCCACCCTCCTCCCCTTCATCGAACAAGAGAAGGAAGGGGGAGAAAAGGGCAAGAGTACGTCGGCAGGAAAAATACTGCTGGCTACGGTTAAAGGAGATGTGCATGACATAGGAAAAAACATTGTCGGGGTAGTCCTCAGTTGCAATAATTACGAAGTGATCGATCTGGGAGTTATGGTTCCCACTGAAACAATCCTCGATGAAGCAGAGAAACAGAAGGCAGATATTGTGGGTTTGTCAGGACTGATCACTCCTTCTCTGGAGGAGATGATCCATGTGGCCTCTGAAATGAAACGGCGAGATATGAATCAATCGTTGTTGATTGGTGGAGCTACTACCTCGAAGATTCATACAGCTGTAAAGATAGAGCCCACCTATAACCAGCCTGTGGTCCATGTAAAAGATGCATCAAAAAGCGTAGCTGTATTAAGTCATCTTTTGTCCAAAGATAACCGCAACGTATACGCAAATGAGATTGCACGGGAATACGCTGTTTTGAGAACCGGTTTTGAAGGAGCAGGAAAGGAGATCAATTACCTTTCACTGGAAGATGCCAGGAAGAATGCCCTTCAGCTGGAATGGAATGTCAATTCCATTTTTGAACCACAACAACCAGGAGTGCATACTTTGATCGATTTTCCCATGGATAAGATCAGAGAATATATTCATTGGATCTTCTTTTTTGTTACCTGGGAACTCAGAGGCAAATTCCCGGATATTTTTGATCATCCCAATTATGGGAAGGAAGCCCGCAGGCTTTATGAGGATGCACAGGAAATGCTAGACCGGATCATTACGGAGAAATGGCTTACTGCTAACGCTGTATTCGGCATATTCCCTGCCCATGCAGAGGGCGATGATATTGTTCTGTTCGATCAAAATTCACCCCAAAAGGAGATCACCCGATTCACAAATCTGAGAAACCAGACAGTCAAAGAGAGAGGCATTCCCAATATATGCCTCTCAGATTTTGTGGCACCCGGAGATTCGGGACTAACGGATTATGTGGGTGCATTTGCTGTAACAGCTGGAATTGGGATTGAAAATAAGCTGACGGAGTTTGAGGCAGAACACGACGATTACTCTGCCATTATGCTGAAAGCATTGGCTGACAGGCTGGCTGAAGCCTTTACTGAACTTCTACATGAAGAGATCCGAAAGAACTATTGGGGTTACGCGAAGGATGAGTCACTGACCATCAATGATCTGTTCAGAGAGAAGTATACCGGGATCAGGCCTGCACACGGATACCCTGCATGCCCTGACCATTCGGAGAAAGAGGTGCTCTTTAAGCTTCTTGAAGCTGAGAAGTATGGGATCACACTCACAGAAAATTACTCCATGGTACCGGCAGCCTCAGTAAGTGGATTAATGTTTTCTAATCCGGCTTCAAAATACTTCTTCGTAGGAAAAGTAGGGAAAGATCAGGTGGAAGAGTATGCCAAGCGAAAAAAACTGACTAGTAGCGTGGTTGAACGCTTGCTGGCATCGAATCTGAATTACTAGATATTCTGCACCAGATCTCCTGCTGAAGGTTCACTGTCAATCTCCAGTTTGGCCCTATCATTCACAAAATCGGCCACGATTTTTCTGCCTCTAATGGAGACATCTTTTCTGGAAGTAATCTTTTCGATGCTGATATGAGGGATGTTTACGGAATTAACAGTTATACGACCTTCAGAGAGCCAGGCTTCAACTACATAGGTACCTTTACTTAGTTTCAAACGCTTGAACCTGCGAATGGTCATTGCGCGAACAATACTAACCTCAGTACCGTGAATTACCAGATTCAATCTGTTTCCTGACCGGTTCCTTATATGAAGAATACAATTACCCGTTCGGCTTGGATCCAGGTCACCAACAGACTTCCCTATGCCACTTTTATGCTCAGTCATGCTCTGATTCTGAAATGATTGACTCACGTATCTGTATCACGCACAAGTACTGAATTACTAGTTTATTGAAGTTGAATTCCTAATTTAGCAATCAAGATAATTAATTTACATAAATCACGAAAAGAAACTGAACCCATTTCGTAATAAATGATCAAAAGAGATAATTATGCCGTATTCGAAGAATAACCTCGAAGTTCATTCCATGATCGCTGCCTTATATGAAAAGTATAAAGACCGTGGATTTATCAGTTTCAGAAAAGCGCCGGAAATAAAGGGAACCCAGTACCTTAACCCGATCATTCAGGCTATTGAGAACAAACAGGTACTGCGGCTATATTACCTTCCGTATTACGAGGATAAACCCTATTTCAATGAGGTCCATCCTTACTTGCTGAAAGAGCATGAATTCAGGTGGTACCTGGTGGGATTGAATGAATTCAAAGGGCAAGTCCGTACCTATGCACTGGATCGGATCCGCAATCTCCAGGATGCTACCGGCATAGAATTCAAACCACCCGGATTCAACACTTCAGAATACTTTAAATATGCCATCGGGATCATTGCACCCCAGCAAGATCCACCTTTAATCAAACTCGCAGTACAGAAAACCCAAGCACAATACTTGATTACTCAACCCTGGCATGAATCACAAAATATCATAAAAGAAACTGATGAACATATCACCTTCTCTTTCCGGGTTCACCCTACCTATGAATTTAAATCCCGTGTGCTGAGTCTTGGAAAAGATGGAGAGATCCTGGAACCATCATACCTCAGAGAGGAAATGGTGAAAGAGCTCCGACTGATGATGGGGAGGTATGGTGAGGGGTGAGGGGTGATGGGTGATGGGTGATGGGTGATCGGTGAGGGGTGATTGGTGATGGGTGATGGGGATTAATAGGTCGCAGTGAATTCTTCGAATGTCTTGGTTTTATATGCATCTCCTGCGTAATAAGCCAGGTAGATCTTGAATTGATCAGCGGTTTTATATCCGGGGGAAGCTTCCAGCACCTTTCCCTGAGCATCCAGGTAAGAGATGGTTGGGTAGGAGAGTCTACCTTTGGTAACGATGGCTGCTACCTCATGATATCCCCTTTGGCCGCTAGAGACAAACTTAAATGTGCGATCTGCAATTACAATATCCTCTTTGCCTTCAGCATCTAGTTTAACCGGGTAAAAATTCTCATTTAACATTTTAGCCACTTCAGGATCAGAAAACGTTGTAGCATCCATCCGTTTACACCATCCACACCAGTCAGTATACACATCTATCACCAGGACCTTAGGGCTTGACGCTGCCAGTTCAACTGCTTCATCAATAGAATACCATTTCACTTCTTCTTGCCCCTTTGCTACTCCCGTCAAAAGAATAGTCAGTCCGATCACATATATTGCCTTTTTCATATCCTATTTCTTACTTATTACTTGTTTACTAATTGTCGGTTCAAATTCCTATTCCTTACATCAAAAAACGTTCCAAATCAACACATGCTAAAATAGGGATTTAATGGACATTCAGTCATTAACTTATTCACTATGTTAAAGAATACGACTCATGGAGGTTAATTTTTTCTATTTTTGGTGATTCTCTAACCAATAAAAGATTAGATGGAAGCGACGAAAAGAACACTTCGAGATTCAGTCCCCATGAGGTGGCTGATGTTAGTACTAGTCAGCATGCTCATGTTATCCACCTATTGGTTCCAAGATTTCTTTGGTGGATTGAAAGGTTTGATGGAAAGTGAAATGGGCTTTACCAGTGAGGAATTTGGCAGGCTAATAGGACTCACCACCATTGCCAACATTTTTGGTATGATCATCGTAGGAGGCATTGTGCTTGACAAATGGGGTATCAGACGTGCCGGGATAATATTCGGAACCCTGGCTACCGTGGGTGCTGCGATAACTGCTATGGCAGCTCATGGATACTTCGGTGAGAGTCATAAAACCCAGCTTTCTATGATGATACTGGGAAGGATCTTGTTTGGGTCAGGATTAGAAGTGGTTTGTGTAGTTTCCACCCGAACAGTAGTAAAATGGTTTAAGGGATACGAGCTGGCTCTGGCCATGGCCATCAATATGGGATTTGGCCGTTTAGGTTCCGCCATGGGCCTCGCGCTATCAATTGATATTGGCGGTAACAGTGTTCCGCCTGCTGTGGCATTTGCCGCCACTCTGATCGGAATTTCTCTTATTGTCTTTTTAGTATACACTGTATTTGACTATTCACTGGATAAGCAGGAGAAAGCCATCAGAGATGACAACGGTGATGTTGAAGTAGAAGAAGAGTTTAAGTTTGCTGATCTTATTGCACTCATCAAGAACCATTCTTTTATGTTTATCGCCTTGCTGTGTGTTTCATTTTACTCAGCTGTATTCCCATTTATTCAATATGCACCGGACCTGCTTGTAAATAAGTTCGGATTCTCATATGACCTGCCCGCGAGTTCCAGCTATTTCAGCCTCTTTGGAAATCAATCATTGGGGAATGTTGCCATCTATTTAGGACTATTTCTATTCGGACTAGCATTCTCCATGATTCCTTCAAAGTTTAAGGGGCTGGGGGGAAAAATTGGTTCTCTCTTGGTGATTGCTTTGCTTTTTGTTCTGTTTATTAAAGGTCTATGGGGAACCCTGTCTGTCTGGCTGCAGAACGGGCCCAAGACTGCCAGTTTGATTCCGATGGGAACTATTTTGTTCACTCCAATTTTCGGAGGCATTGTAGATCGTAAAGGAAAAGCTGCATCGCTGATGATACTCGGTTCACTGCTCCTGATTTTTGCACACCTTTCTCTCTCCCTGTTTGATAGTGAGATCTTAGGGTACTTTGGTCTTCTTAGCCTGGGTGTAGCATTTTCGCTCATCCCGGCCGCCATGTGGCCCTCAGTAGCGAAAATTGTTAAAGAGAGCAGGTTGGGTACAGCCTATGCAACTATGTTTACCATACAGAACTGGGGATTGCTTGCCTTCTTCTGGGGGATAGGAAAATTCCTTGATATGGTAAATCCAACTGTCGTTGAAAAGATCGATTCCATTAGGTCTGCATTTGAATCTCAGGGGCTCTCAACAGGTGAGATCAGTGAGAGGATCAGTGAAATGAGATTGACAGGAGAGATACCTCCATACAACTATACATGGCCTATCTTTATGCTGGTAATACTCGGAGTGATCTCCATTTTCCTGGCCTTTCAGTTAAGAAAAGCTGATGCTAAACAAAAATTTGGGCTTGAATTACCTACAGGGCAGAAACCAGAATAGATAAAAGAAAGCTGGATAGAAGGAAGAATCCAGATCAGATGGAAGAAACCAGAATCGTATGAAAAAAACCGGACACTCGGCTTCATCCTCACTCATCACATCGATAAAGCCCTGTGCCTATAAATTTGTAAAAGAGAAAAAAATGAGTTCGATTAAAGATTTATCCCCAAAAGAAGTATGGGGACATTTTCATGCATTAACACAGATTCCAAGACCCTCAAAGAAGGAGAAAGAGATCATTGAATATTTAAAACAATTTGGAACGGACCTCGGATTGGAAACCATAGTTGATGAGGTGGGTAATGTAATTATTAAAAAACCTGCCACTCCTGGAATGGAGGATCGCCAGACAGTTGTTCTTCAGGGTCATCTCGATATGGTTCCCCAGAAAAACAGCGATAAGGAATTTGATTTCGAAAAGGATCCGATTGTTACAGTGATCGATGGAGACTGGGTTACGGCTGATGGAACCACACTGGGAAGTGACAACGGAATAGGAGTGGCAGCGGCTATGACTGTGTTGGAATCCAACACCCTGAAACATGGCGCCATTGAAGCACTCTTTACCGTGGATGAGGAGACTGGCATGACCGGAGCATTTGGATTGAAACCAAGTCTTCTGGATGGAGATATCTTGATCAATATGGACTCGGAAGATGAAGGCGAACTTTATGTAGGATGCGCCGGAGGAATTGATGTTACTGCTTCAAAATCTTACCAGGAGGAGAATACCCCTGCCGGCCACACTGCCTACAAGGTACAAACCATGGGATTGAAAGGTGGCCATTCAGGAATGGATATTCCCCTTGGAAGGGCCAATGCAAATAAAATCTTATTCCGGTTCCTTTTGCAAGCTGAATCAGACCTGAAGATCCGGATCTCTGAGACCTCTGGAGGAGATCTCAGAAATGCCATTCCACGTGAATCGCATGCGGTGGTGGTGGTTCCTTCTGAAAATGCCGATCGATTTGTATCGATGGTAAAACAATATGAGGAGATTTACAGAAAGGAATTTTTAGAAACTGAACCTGACCTGGTTTTTACCTGTGAGCAGTCCCCCGTACCGGACAAAGTGGTACCGGAGAAGGAACAAGCCAGGTTTATTCGGGCCATATATGCCTGTCCCAATGGTGTACAGCGCATGAGTCAATCTATGCCCGGACTTGTTGAGACTTCCAATAATTTAGCTATCACCAAAATAAAGGATGGGGAATTCCTGGCACTGAACCTCACCCGGTCTTCTGTCGATAGTGCTAAGGAGGCTACAGCATGGAAGATCGCAGCTGTATTTCACCTGATTGAAGCCGAAGTGGAATTGAGCGGAAGGTATCCAGGATGGAAGCCAAACATGGATTCTCAGATCCTCAAAACATGCCAGGATGTTTACCATAAGAACTTTGGAAAGATTCCTGAGATTAAGGGCATCCACGCTGGTTTGGAATGTGGACTACTCGGTGGAGTCTATCCAAATCTGGATATGATCTCTTTCGGTCCTACCATCCGATTCCCCCACTCTCCCGACGAAAAGGTGGAGATCTCAACAGTAGAGAAGTTCTGGGATTTTTTGGTCGCCATTTTGGAAGCCATACCTGTTAAGTTGGGCTAGGATATTTCCACTGAGATTATTTCGTATTATAAAAGCGCAAATTCAGGCTGTTCGTATTGGACAGCCTGATTTCTTTTTGTGATTTAGTCGCAAATAAAAATCAGATAACTTGATTTTAGCTCGCTTTTTTCGGAATTTTGAATAAACAACTTACCATGAGACGATTCCTAGCCTTCCTTTGTTGCATTGTAATGATTTCCGCATCTGGTGTTGCGCAGGTGGAGCTTTCACCTACTGTCCTTTCCGCAGCAGGGGGGTATAGTAACAATGGAGAGATAAGCCTCTCCTGGACTCTTGGAGAGCTGGCTGTTACCACCCTTTCAGGAGGTAATATGATAATGACACAAGGATTCCAGCAACCGGTTGATAAGGTCGTCGGGATTCGACAAAATAAAATGGAATGGGACATATCGGTTTATCCTAACCCGGTTAGGGATGAACTGCAGGTCCGCTTCAATATCAAAAAAAGTGGTGATTTTATTGTGGAGGTTCAGGATGTTTCAGGACGATTGATACGCCAGCAGTTGTATAAACAAGTCAAGCCGGGAGACCTCATCAAATTAAATACTTCGGCCTTTACCGAAGGTCTATATTTCATAAAGCTATATACTTCCGACCGGCAGTATATTCAAGTTACCAGCCTAAGTAAGCTCTAAACATTAGAGTTCGCGTCAATTGTCCACGTTCTAGTTATGGCAAGGCTTATTGTAGAGGAGCTGATACAACCGCTCCTGACTGGAAAATGGAAATCCGCTGTTCGAGCAGTACCCTTTCACCCCACATTACTTTAAGCTCAACGACATCCGGAATTCTGTAAAGGAGTCTGTTATTAAGATCAACCTCCATATTATTTGAAAAGTGCTTCTCAGGAGTTGCTGTTATTCTCAATGGTACTATATGAACTGCAAGAGAATGACCTTCCAGAAGCTCTACCGGAACAAATCCCAACTGTTCAGAAAACATATCTAAATTATAACTGGAAGGGGAAGAACCGGCATCCGGAACAATAAAATAAGCCCGTTTCTCTCTCTTTACAATTGTTTTTCCCGTAAATAGTGATAAATAGGAAGCTTCCAACTGGTCGAGTTTCGTTATGGCAGCTGACATGGCCTCACCATCCGGATATACTTCATACTCTCCAGTAAGCATTTCAAACCGTCGTGTTCTTAACTCCAGCAGGAAATCTGCAGCCTCCTTTGCTTTTGTGGAAGCCGATTTCTGCTCAACGACTGTACGTTGAACAGGAACCTTCACAAAAGAGGTATCTGTCACCAGGGTTTTGTACATGGTCTCGGTTCTTTCTTCAAAGTTGCTATAAATGCCCAGATCCATATAGCGTGGAACGCCATTACCGCTCATTTCCCATACACCTTCTTTGGTTAAGACTTCGCTAACTCTCTCTGAACCTGTCATCAGTATTCCCTTTTCAAAATAGGGGATCAGATTATCTTCATTGAATTCACCTTCGAGCAGATTCAGTGTATAGAATTGTACCGGATCCAGCTCATCATGAGCTTCTATAGTTACATGTTGAATCCTCCACGAACTGGACTTCTGTTTAATAATCTCCTTTATACCCAGGTATTTTTCAGAGTACTCCCAATAGGGTCCGGGAATAGAGCGAACCTCTTCGAAAGTAATTTCCACCCTCAACACAGTCTGTGGCAATCCGTACATATATTGTTTTAAGACCACTGCTGGTTCATTACCCATAGGAGTAACTTGAACCTGCAGATTATCCGGGGCGCTACACCCTACTATCAGGAGAGCCGCAACCATGAGTAATGTATTTCGCTTCACAAGAATCTGTTTTGCTTAATAAACAATCTTAATTTGGGTTCAATGATATATAATCTAACGGACTTCTCGAAATGCTTTTCCTAACTTCCTCATGATATCGCCTGCTATGACGGCTTCTTCACTGGACTCCTGAACAGCCAGGTCGCCGGCCAGGCCATGCAGATAAACCCCGGCTTTAGCTGCATCAAGAGGTTGTAACCCCTGTGCCAGTAATCCGGTGATCAATCCGGTCAATACATCCCCGCTCCCGCCAGTGGCCATGCCTGGATTTCCAGTGGTATTTAGCCAATACTCTCCCCCGGGTGTAGCTATTCCTGTATATGTTCCCTTTAGCACCACAAATACTCTAAATTCCTTCGCAAATTCCCGTTGCATGAGATGCCGTTGGTAAGAATTATCGCTTTCACCAGCCATCCTGTCAAATTCCTTGGGATGAGGAGTCAGAATGGAGCCTTCCGGGACAAACTTAAGCCAATCCGGATGTTGTGAAATGATGTTCAATGCGTCGGCATCGATCACCAGGGGTACTTTAGCAGACTCCAGCAATTGTTTCACCCCCTTCCCTGTATTGGGTTTACATCCCAATCCGGGTCCGACACCGATAGCACTGAAAGGTTCAAGATCCGGTGCTTCACTAAAAAGAATATCTGACTGATCCAAGCTCACAATGGCCTCAGGAAATGCAGTCTGCACAATACCATATCCAAATCTGGGTACATGAAGAGTTACTAAACCGGCTCCCCCTCTAAGACACGACTCCCCAGCCAGCAAGGCAGCCCCCATCATTCCATAACACCCTGAGATGATAAGTGCATGACCAAATGTACCTTTGTGAGAGAACCTGTCCCGAATTGGTAAGACATTTTTTATATCGTCTGCTTCAAGCGTCCTATACGGAGTTTCCATGGAGTTAATCGCTTCGGGATGCAGTTGTATATCATGGACTCTCCAATTCCCAACATATGGGTTGTTCGTATCAAAAAAGAATGAAAGGAATGGGAATTGAAAAGTGAGAGTGAAATCAGCTTGTATAACACGTTTATAGTCATTTGCCGAATTATCCTCACCAAAGAGGCCTGAAGGAATATCGATCGCCACCACTGTACTTGAGTTTTCATTGATGTGCCGGATCACCTTACCAGGGAAGCCGGCAACCTTCCGGGTCAGTCCCGAACCAAATATCCCATCCACGATCACATCATGCCTGGCGATTTCCGGTAAGGGATCCCCCTCTCCTATTTCCCTCAAATTCACCTTGGCTTGTTTTACCAGCCTATCCTTATTGATAGCGCAATCCTTTGACAGCTTACCAAAGCTGAGCAGGAAACACTCCACCCTGAACTGCCGCTCTGCAAGCATACGGGCCATGGCAAGTGCATCACCTCCATTATTCCCCGGTCCGGCAAAGATCACCACTTTCTGATCAGTATGATAGTGACGTACATACCAGCCAGCCAGCCTGGCTGCTGCCCGCTCCATCAGATCAACAGAAACAACAGGCTCGTGCTTAATGGTGTAAGAGTCTATTTCTCGTACCTGAGCAGCATTGAAGATTTTCATAACATGCTGTTTTAATCAAAATTAAGAAAAAAGTATTTCTATATTTGTGCCCATTACATAAAACCAAGTATTCACAAAATCTATACTTTATGTTAAAAGGACACCCAAAAGGACTCTATGTAGCATTTTTTGCCAATATGGGAGAGCGATTTGGTTTTTATACCATGATGGCAATCCTGGTTCTATTCCTGCAGGCTAAATTCGGACTTGCCGCAGAACGTGCAGGTGATATTTACAGCTGGTTTTATTTCGCGATTTATGCACTCGCCCTGCTGGGTGGTATCCTGGCAGATGCTACAAAAAAATATACTACAGTTATCGCCATGGGACAGGTAATCATGTTTATCGGATATGCCATGCTGGTAATCCCTGGATTATCCCTGCCCATTACCATCATCGGACTTTTTACCATTGCGATTGGTAACGGCTTTTTCAAAGGAAATCTACAGGCCGTGGTGGGCCAGATGTATGATGACCCCAAGTATGACAAGGTGAGAGATAACGCATTCCTGATTTTTTACATGGGGATAAATGTAGGTGCATTTTTCGCTCCTTTTGCTGCCATGGGAATCAGGAACTGGTGGTTAAAAGTTAATGGATTTTTACATGACGGCAGTCTCCCCGCCCTATGTCACCAATATAATGACGGGACATTGCAGGATGTCACAGCTCTGCAGAAACTGGCCGATGCCGTGAGTTTGAATGGGCCAATTGCCGACCTGGGGTCATTTGCAAACACCTATATTGAAACCTTTTCCAGAGGATATAATTATGCTTTTGGGATCGCTGCCATAGCCATGGTCATTTCATTGCTGGCATATCTCATATTCCACAAACACCTGCCCAGAAGAGAAAAGACAGATGGAGAAAGAACCCTCTCCATTTCTGAGAAGCCTCTTGCCATTCCCGTTGCACTGGTTGCCGGAGCCATCACTGCTGTACTGATCAGCTTTGTAAAGGATATTGCAACCGGTAGTGCAATCGGTTTGTTTGTAGGTTTCGTTACCTGGATTATCATGATCTCCACCAAAGCGGAGAAACAGAGAGTCATATCTCTTCTCCTGGTATTCTTTGTAGTGATCTTCTTCTGGATGGGATTTCACCAAAATGGGCTCACATTTACCTTTTTTGCCCGTGATTATACAATGAAGAAGGTAGATCCATTCACCTTCATGTTCTTTACCCTTGAAAACATTTTGTCAGTGATTGCCTTCCTCGCAGGCATATTTATGATTATTGGCAAGAACGCTACAAAGAATTCAAGGATTGCGGGGATTATCATGACTGTTCTGGGAGGTGCGGCCGCAGTATGGTTTTACAGCAAAGGTGAAGCTCAGAATCCCATTGCTCCTGAAGTATTCCAGTCATTCAATCCCTTGTTCATTGTCTCTCTGACTTTTGCTGTAATGGCTGTATTTGCATGGTTGAGAAAGAAGAATATGGAACCCTCCACACCGAAGAAGATCGGAATCGGTATGATCATTGCTTCACTCGGTTTTGTGGTCATGATTGTTGGTTCACTCAAGCTGGTGTCTCCTATTGATCTGCAAGTCATTGACGAATCAGGGCTGGTAAAATATAATCCAGTTCCAGACTCCTCCAGAGTCATGCCCTATTGGCTAATGTCCTCTTACTTAATCCTGACATTTGCAGAACTGTTCCTGAGCCCCATGGGTCTCTCTTTCGTCTCGAAGGTAGCACCTACAAGGTTCCAGGGGGTCATGCAGGGAGGCTGGTTACTGGCTACAGCGGTTGGTAATAAACTACTCTTTATCGGCAGCTTCTTCTGGGAAAAGATCAATCTGTGGCAACTCTGGCTCATCTTTGTAGTCACCTGCCTCTTGTCTGCTGCATTCATCTTCTCTATTTTGAAAAAGCTTGAACGGGCAACCCAGAATCATTAGTGTACCATAAATCGCTTTAACACTAAATAGCCGTCTCATTCATTTGGGACGGCTTTTACTTTTGTGTCAGACCAACAACCAGGTCTATGGAGAAGAGCATTTCTTTAAAGTACTTTAATAATAGAACCCTATTCGGAAAACATATTGCTGACGCGATCCAGATCACTGTCATTTTCAGCAGGATCAAGCTCCAGAATGTGTGCAATGATCGCATATACATCCACGTTGGGAAATGAAGGGTGATTGTATCCCTCTTTGAAATCTGGACCCTCCGCATAAAAAATAGTATGCATGCCCGTATAGGTATTATCATACCCATGTGTACCCCCTTTATACCGGGTTGGAGCAGGTCGTGTGCCTATGCTCCATAAACTATCGGCAACCACAACAATTCCCGGGTAGCGAACATGATTTCCATAGTGCAAATGCGCCGGGATATCCTCTTTCTGCCAGGCAGATACTCCCTCAACCTCATTCAATACAAGGGTAATAGAATCATCATACCCCTCAACCGGATCTACCAGGTATACCGGATTATTCCCTGCTAATGATTCGATCCAATGCTTCGGTATATATTGGTTCAGATTTACATATTTGTCCTTGGAGGTGGGTCCCATTCCATGATCCGACAGGACAATCAGGTTTACTCTTTCGGCATGCTCCAGGGATTCTATACCACTTCGCAAGCAACCCAGAATGGAATCGAGATATTGAACTGTGCGACCCGTTACATCATGTTCCGGACCATACTGATGTCCCACATGATCGGGCTCGTCAAAATAGAGTAATACCAGTCCCGGGCGCTTTTTGGGGGGTAGGTTCAACCAATTAATCACTTGGTCGACACGATCCGGATAAGGGACAGATTCATCATACTCCTCCCAATAGGTAGGGTAGATACCTTGGATGGGGGCTTCACTTCCCACCCAAAAAAATGAAGCGGCTTTAATACCCTGCTCCTCCGCAGTGATCCAAATGGGTTCACCTTCATACGCTTTGGGATTCTTTACCATGTCGCGGTCCCCTATACGATACACTCCGTCCAGTTCTTTCGCATAGAAGCTATTATTAATGATTCCATGATGATCGGGATATAATCCAGTTGCCAGAGTGTAATGATTTGGAAAAGTTTTTGTAGGGAAAGAGGGGATCATCTTATGGGCTTTGACCCCGTCAGTGGCAAGGTCATCAAAATTGGGTGTAGTATAGAGATCCGAATAATCCCAACGGAAGCCATCAAAAGAGACCATTACCACATACCTATCAAGGATCTCGCCGGACCCAGAAACATCGGCTTTCTCCTTGGACGCAAGCTTTCCATAACCGGAGGTATTGATATTGGATCCAGTCCCTCTTTCTTTACATGAGTAAAAGGTGAACAAGAGCAGTCCGAAGAGTAGGTAACCTGATTTCGTCATTCCCAAATAGCTTCAATTACCTGTCCCAATCCACTTCATGAAAAAATACTCTTCTTCTACGCTTATCCTCAATGGGTCTGAAAAAATAAGTTCTTTCAGGCAGTTCGGGAACATCGATTTTACTGATATTCATATCTGGTGAGAACTGATAGAAGGTGATTTGGTTATTTTCATACCCCCCGGCCCGGCTCACACGATCAAACTCGAAAGGAAGCTGAACCATGTCCGGTGCATAGTCATCCAGAGAAAGCAAGAAACGCGGCCCATATAACCGTAAGGCATTCATAAAGTAGAAGGACATATCGTACCCTATAAGACCATAATTAATCCCTTTCCTGTAAGTAGACTGCGGTTCATTGTGATAATAACTCCTGAATTTCGCCATAAATTCGTCAATCCCCGGATCGAGGTAATCCACCCAAAAAGAGCTATAGAAAATGAAATTGAGTTCGTGTAGATACCGGAAATGAGCCCTGGTTATGCTTTTAAACTCTGTCCAGAAAGGAGTTCCCATAATCTCTATATCATAATTCTTCAATTGAAAATAGAGAGAGGATACCACACGGCTGGCTAAAGCTTCATTGCTGGTAGGTACGATGATCAGGTTCTTTTTATCGGGCGAAAGTGAGTGAATAATTTCATCGGTGTGTTTCAGCTTCTGAACCACCTCCTTAAATACTACAGGTTCTGCGGGGCTGTAGTCATCAAATCCATCGAAAATCAGCTCCTTAAAATAGTCGTGCTTTTCCAAATTTAGTGAATCCTCATCCCTCACATACACAATATTATACATATGTTTACTGGCAATCAGCTTAGCAGCTTCCTCATACTCTCTTTCCATGGAAGGAGTGAGCTGGAATAGATATGGATTGCGGCTGATCAGTTCTTTCTCATTATAAAATGGTACGACCATGGGGATCCTGTGCTTACTGGCATATTCAGAAACTATCTCCACATTAAATGGATAAAATGGGCCAATAAACAGATCAAACTCTTCCAGATCATCATCCATAAGAAGCGATAGGGTTTGGTCCAGACTCCTTTTTGTATCGAAATACCGAACATCCAGTTTCATCCCTGTTTGCCTGAGAGAATCCAAAGCCAGTAGAGAACCCTGAAAGTATTCCAGAAAATTGACCGATTGAGGAATCTTCTGTTCCATGGTATACCGTTCGATGATCCTGATCCTGCGGGCCGATGATTTCACATCCTTAAGCAATGAGTCAAGCGGCTCAAGCTCCTGAAAGTTGAATGGAATGAAATAAGCTATCTTATAAGTATGGAAGGGATTTTCATGCTCAAACTTCAGTTCTTCATACTGATAATCTTCAGGTAATGAATCAGACTCCAGATCAGCCAGGGCATCATCGGGTACGCTATCAACTATGGATTCGGGATGATCGATTACCTGAGGCAAAGGAATCCTTATCATTTGACCGGTTTTTGGTCCTCCCCATCCCAACTCCGGATTGGCTGTCCGTATCTCCTGCACTGCCACCTCATAAAATCTGGCTATGGAATAGAGGGTTTCCCGCTTCTTTACTTTATGAAAAGCAAATCCCTCTTCGTTATAGGCAGGCTCCTCTTTGTACTCTTCCTTCTCCGGGATCCTCAGTTTGAATCCGGGTTGCAGATTTGCAGGATCAATCCCGGGATTTGCCTTATGCAATGCTTCTTCATCCAGATCATAGATCCGTGCTATGCCATAGAGGGTTTCACCCGCCCTGATTCTATGCATTCTCCCGGTTTCACCGGTATCATCATCACCTAATGATGTATCAATCTCCTCCTCCAGGGCAGGTTCTACGGGTATCTTTAAAGCCTGTCCCACCTGTATTCCCGACATAGCACCGGGATTCTCTATAGCTATCTCCCTTTCAGAGATGTTGTACGCTCTGGATATGGAATAGAGGGTTTGTCCCGGTTTTACCACATGGATGTAGTAAACTGTTCCTTCCAGAATCACTTTGTTTTTGGAACGCTCAACGCTAACAGGTTCCTGACCCAAAACAGATCCCAGAAAAAGAGATAGTCCCCCGAGAATATAAAATAACTTCCTATTTAGAAATGAAGTCATTGATATTTTTTAGAATCCTCTGTTCAATACTGGTAGTGTCAGCTTTCTCGAATTTCTCACCTGTAATACTCTCAAAGAGTTCAATATACCGTTCTGACACCTCTTTCACGAATTCATCAGGCATATTAGGTACTACTTGTCCCTCCTTACCCTGGAATCCATTGCTGATTAGCCATTGTCTGACAAACTCTTTGGATAGTTGTTTTTGCTGTTCACCGCTTTCCTGGCGCTCCTCATATCCGTCTGCATAAAAATAGCGTGACGAGTCAGGCGTATGGATCTCATCGATCAGCACGATTTGCCCATTTTTCTTACCAAACTCATATTTGGTATCCACAAGTATCAGGCCCATTTCTGCTGCCATCTCAGTTCCCCGCTGAAACAACTTGCGGGTATACTCCTCAAGTTGGATGTATTCTTCTTCAGGCACCAATCCACTGGCAATGATCTCCTCCCGAGAAATATCTTCATCATGCCCCTCTTCCGCTTTGGTAGTGGGAGTAATAATAGGCTCCGGGAACCGGTCATGTTCCCTTAAACCATCGGGCATAGGCACTCCACACAGTATGCGCTTTCCGGATCGGTATTCCCGCCAGGCATGTCCGGTGACATATCCCCGGATCACCATCTCCACCTTATAAGGCTCTGCCATATATCCTACGGTAACATTTGGATCGGGTGAAGCAATTTTCCAATTGGGAACAATATCCGCTGTGGCATCTAAAAACTTCGAAGCAATTTGATTCAACACCTGGCCTTTATAAGGGATCCCCCTGGGAAGCACTACATCGAAGGCCGATATTCGGTCAGAAACCACCATAATGAGATAATCATCTTCGATGTTATATACATCACGTACTTTTCCAGTATACAGGTTTCTCTGTCCTGTTAGCTTGAAACTTGTTCCTTTTAATGCATTGGTCATAACCGATCTGATTTTATGTTAAACTAACGATATTGCAAATAACTATATTACTTCTATTTTTTTGAATTTGTTACCCTTCGAACTTCTTACCATTATATGCATCAACAATGGATTTTACCAAACGGTGCCGTATGATATCGCGGTCATCGAACCGAATGATAGATATCCCATTGATCCCTTTTAATATGGGCATAGCCTGAACAAGGCCCGAGTCCTCCCGTTTGGGCAAATCCACTTGGGAATCATCGCCAGTGACAATAAATCTGGCATTAGGACCCATTCGGGTGAGAAACATCTTGAACTGGCTGGCAGTGGCATTCTGAGCCTCATCCAGGATCACAAATGCATGATCCAGAGTACGTCCCCTCATATAAGCCAGCGGGGCTATTTGTATAGTTCCATCCTCAAGGAACTGAATCAGTTTCCTGGCAGGAATCATATCCCGTAAGGCATCATACAGCGGTTGAAGGTAAGGATCAAGTTTCTCCTTAAAATCACCTGGCAGAAATCCCAGCTTCTCCCCGGCCTCCACTGCCGGCCTGGTAAGGATAATCCTTTGCACCTCCCTCTCCTTCAGGGCCTTAACAGCCATGGCAATAGCCGTATAGGTTTTTCCGGTACCTGCTGGACCAACGGCTATAAGGAGATCATTCGACTTACCATCATCTACCAGTATTTTCTGATGGATGGTGATGGCCCTGATTTTCCGCCCGCTCTCCCCATGCAACAACACCTCTTCTTCTGGTCCCGGTGCTTCCATTTTATGATCAGCCGCACCATTCAATAGATCTTCTATGTCTGGCAGGCTTACAGTCTGGAATTTTCTTAGATAGCGAACAAAAAGATCTACCTTCTCCTCAAATTCCTCAAGCCTTTTCTTATCGCCTGAAATTCGAATTTCATTTCCTCGGGAGACTATCTTCAGATCAGGAAAAAGTTCGATGAATTTATTAAAGCGGACGTTATTTACACCATAAAAATCAACGGGATCGACACCTTCCAAATAGATCAGCTTTTCCGCCATAAATTAAATTATAATCACTACTTTTGGATGTGCAAATTAAGCTGTTTTTTTCAACATTCCAATAAGAAAATCCCTGCTGCAAAGCCATGCACATTATCACATTGACGTCCGACTGGAATGAATACGATTATTATGTTGCATCGCTCAAGGGAAAACTTCTATCAAACTGTCCGGAAGCACATGTAGTTGATATCAGTCACCAGATAGCTCCTTTTAATACTGCACAGGCTGCTTTTGTAGTGAGAAACAGCTATCCAAACTTCCCAGACCACACGATTCATATCATTGCTGTGAGTACGGAACCCGAAAAGGACGGGCAGCTGCTTGCAGCAAAAAAAAGTGACCAGTACTTTCTTTGTGCCGATAATGGCATGTTGGGTTTATTGGGAGATCCCCAACCAGAAATAGTGGTAAGTCTCAACAAGCCTCAGGATAAATCACCTGCCAGTTTTATCTCCATGTCCATATTTGCTGAGGTGGCTTGCTCTCTGGCACATGGTACTCCTTTAGAAGAATTAGGGACTCCCACAGATCAGTATAATAAACAAACTCCCTTAAGGCCTATCATTGAGGATCATACCATAACTGGCAGTGTGATCCATATCGATTCTTATCAAAATGCAATCACCAATATCTCCAAAGAATTATTTGAACGGGTTGGCAAAGGAAGGGAGTTTGTGATTTTTGTGCAAAGCAAACACTACCTGATCAATCAAATCAACGAAACTTACAATGAAACGCAACCTGGTGAGTTAATGTCTATTTTCAATGCGGTGAATCTTTTGGAAATTGCTATCCGGAATGGAAATGCGGCCGGGTTACTGAAATTAAACACAAGCTCAACCATCAGAGTTGAATTCAAAGAAGGATAATATGCACACGACAGAAGAGAAGATGAAGGCATTCGAGCGCCTTTTGGAGATTATGGACGAGTTGAGGGCTAAATGCCCGTGGGACAAAGAGCAGACTTTAGATAGCTTGAGGAATCTGACCATTGAGGAGACCTATGAACTGGCTGATGCTATTCTGGATCATGATTTAGGCGAGATCCAAAAGGAATTGGGTGACCTGATGCTTCATATTGTATTCTATGCTAAAATCGGATCTGAGAAAGAAGCGTTTGATATTGCTGATGTGCTCAACAGTATAAATGATAAACTGGTTTTCAGGCATCCCCATGTTTTTGGCGAACGAAAGGTGAAAGACTCAGGTGAAGTGATCGAGAATTGGGAAGAACTGAAAATGAAGGAAGGGAATCGCAGTGTACTGGCGGGAGTTCCCACTTCGCTGCCAGCCATGATCAAATCACACCGGATTCAGGACAAAGCCAGAGCAGTTGGATTTGATTGGGATCACAGGGACCAGGTGTGGGACAAGGTGATTGAAGAGATTTATGAAGTGAAACATGAATTGACAAATGGCAGTCAGAAAGAGAAAATGGAGGAAGAAATTGGTGATCTGCTATTCTCAGTTGTCAATGCTGCCAGGTTGTATGATATTGAACCCGAAACTGCCCTGGAGAAAACCAACCGGAAATTCATTAAGAGATTTAAATACCTGGAATCAAAATCACAGGAGCTGGGTAGAACCTTAAAAGAGATGAGTTTAGAAGAAATGGAATCCATTTGGCAGGAGGCCAAATCTATTTAGTATCTGCTAAGGTCTCCCTCCTCTAATGCAGTCTATTTTGAGTCGGTCTCGTCAGATTTAACCTCTTTCGACGTCACCTGGTCTGAGGATTCTCCTTCGTTTGCTTTTGCTTTCTCATCAGTGGTCTCTTCTTCGGTGGATTCTTCTTCCTTTTCAACCACTTCTAATAAATCGTGCCTGTGAAGTTGATTGTACCACTGAAATACTTTCTTAATATCGGATATGTAGACTCGCTCGTCGTCGTAATCCGGCACCAACTCTTCAAATGCACTTTTCAACTCTTCCGGAGAACCTTTATGGGAAATGGACTCCTTCCCATCGGCTTTCTCGAAAATCATATGGAATATATCTGATAAAGGCACCTCCTCCTCGTGAGTAAAAATGGCAATATCCTCCAGGGAACTTACCCTTGCAGTTGCCGGTGCCACATGACGCTTCTTATCTTCAATGGATTCTACGACGATCCCATTTCGCGCCTGTGCAATAAACTTGAATAATCCACCTTTGCCAGAGATCGAAAGTATATCCTTCAGCTGTATTGTCTTCATCGTTCTTTTTAAAGTGATGCAAATATAGTACTTCTAGTTTAATCCGCGTTCCTGTTTAACCTGTTCATAAGCTTCCTGTACCTTTCGGAATTTCTCATGTGCCACTTTCTTGAAATCCTCACCCAGGTGACTCACCTTATCCGGATGGTACTTCATCGCCATACGACGATAGGCTTTTTTCACTTCTTCATCCGGTGCAGTGGGCTCAATCTCAAGAATCTTGTAGGAAGCGTCAGTCTGGCTAACAAACATGGCCCTGATGCTTTGAAAATCAGAATCAGTAATGGTCATATATCCGGATATCCTCCTGATCACTACGTTTTCTGCATCACTGACTGAACCGTCTGCAGATGCAATTCCAAAAAGGAAATGGAGCATCTCCAGACGATAGGAGTAGTCAAGTCGTTGGGAAAGCTGATGGGTAACATCACGCAGAGGAATCTCCTGCTTAAGAATATCCCTGAGCATAACTACTGCTTCTGAAGCTGTATCATCACCAAACCGGGAAATAAAATAGTGTTTGACATAATCCAGTTCGCTTTTCATAACCCTTCCGTCAGCTTTCATAACTGCAGCGATCAACACCAGTAATGAGGCTGCGTAATCACCCCGTAATGTTCTGGATCGCACATCCCTCGCTTGTCCGGTAGTATCTGCCTTACCCGAATCAAATATTGAACCTACGGCCAAACCAAGAATCCCGCCAATGGGCCCACCGAGAGCCCATCCAAGACCTAGTCCAACCCATTTTCCAAACTTTGCCATAATAGATTATATGCTTCTTAATAGTTTGTTGTGCAAATCTATGATCTGAGGTAAGATCATCTCTTTCCCATCGTTATTTATGAAGTGGTGTGCCCTCTTCTTCTTCTCATCCTCATCCATTTGATGCATCATACGCTTTCGAACCAGTTCTTCCTCCACACCATCTCTCTCCATCACCCTGTGTATTCTAACCTCTTCCGGGGCATAAACTAATACTGTGGTATCCAGCAACTGATCGGCACCACTTTCAAACAGTATGGCCGCCTCTTCAATCACGTAGGATCCTTCCTGTGATTCTGCCCAACCTGTATAATCCCTCCTAACTGCCGGATGTACAAGTTCATTCAACCTGGAGAGTTCAGATGGATTTCCAAACACACTTTCTGACAAAAACTCTCTATTCAAAGATCCTCCTCCATAAGCCTCTTCACCAAACAACTCAATGATCTGCCTGATGAGTTCAGAATCACTGTTCATCAGCCTTCTCGCCTCCAGATCAGCATAATATACTGGCACTCCAAGCTTTTCAAAAACACTGCAAACCAGCGTTTTCCCACTACCGATCCCCCCTGTCAATCCAACCTGGTACATCACCTTTTGGACTTCAAGAATTCAACTGACTTTGGATAATACTCATAACTTAGCAGATAGACCGGCAGGTTCTGTAAATCGATATCCAGAATCTCGGTATCCTCCAAAATATCCTCATAATCGACCACTGCCCTGATGGAACTCCCATCTACACGATCATACTTACTAAGTCCAACATTACAAGTGAGTTTCACCCTTGAAGGAAAGGTCTGAAGCGAAATGCTGTCAGGAATATTTAACACCTCAATTGGAACTGAGAGTTGTACTTCTGTAAACCTCTCCAATTCAATACTGCAGTTAACCTTCGATCTGCTGTACTCCAAATCACTGAATCGTCGCAACTTTACCTTATCACTGAAGTTCTTCGATAGCAGACCCAGGTTGCTTTTTACTGTATACACATACGTAAGCGTATCCAAAATTAGGTCAGGACCCGTAACCTCAACAGAATCAGGTTCAATTACAATCCTGTCTTTCACAGTGAACTGCTTGTCAACCTCATAACTGAAATTGGACTTTATCTTCACCATTCTGGATACCTTATTTGCAAACTGAAAATGCAGGGTATCGGGTTTTATCTCCAGCAATTGTATATCGGGAGGCAACTGACTCGCTACAACATCTTTCAAATACCTGATGAGAATGTAAGCCCGTGAACTATCCTGCCCCGGTCGATTTAACGTAAATCCGGATACCTTAAAACTGATCGGATCTGGTTTTCGAAGAGTCTTGTAGCGCAAGATCGCATACCCATGAGCATTGATTCTCAGCTTTAGATATTCCTGAGGTTCCCCGACAATCACTCTGTCCTCAGGGAAATCAGTATATTCTAATGGATATTCGATAACTGAGGTATAGTTTTTACTCAGTGCATTCAGAAACCATATAAAAACAGAAATTAACAGAAATACAGAAAACATCAAGATCCTTTTTCTGGATTGAAGTTTCTGACTTTCTGACCCTTTAGGCCATTTCTGTAAAAATCCTGTTTCCAAAACAGTGTGTCTATATCATTACTTAGCAGGGGCCTGGTCACCAGGATCTGCCACAACAGCAGTCTTGTCTACTTTAACCACCACATTGTCGGCAATCTCCAGAGATACTGTCCGGTCCTTTACATCATTGATTTTTCCGTAAATCCCACCTGTAGTGGTCACCCTATCCCCTTTTTTAAGGGTGTTTCTGAAATTGGTTGCCTGTTTTTGCTTTTTAACCTGTGGCCTGATCATGAAAAAGTAGAAAACCACAATAATCAGAAGCAGAAAAATCAACGATTGCATCCCGCCAGTTGCACCTGGGGTTGCAGGTGCGCTCAAAATTTGAAATAAAAAGTTCATACTATGTATATTAAATTAAACTAAACACTTTCTTTCACATGCGCTGTAAGTGTCAACCTTACCATAGAATTGCTGGCATTTGACATAACAGTGACCACCTTCCGCTGAGTACCCTCTCGTCCAGTGGCATCAAAAACTATTTTTAAACTCTCCAAATCACCCGAATTCAAAGGTTCTTTACTCCAATCAGGTGTAGTGCAACCACAAGTAGCCTCAACAGAACTGATAACCAGCTCTGCATCGCCGGTGTTTTTATAATCAAAATAACAAACCACCATCTCCCCTTCAATGATTGTTCCAAAATCATGCATCACTGTATCAAATGCCATAAAAGGCTGCTCCAGTGAATTTTGCACAGTACTATGAGCATTCTCCATTTCCTTGTCCAGGCTGTCATTTTGTCTGCCACATGCTCCAAGGACAATGAATATGATCAATCCTAGTGTGGTAGTGGCCAGCTTTTTATTTTGAATCATTTTCACCGATCAGGCCCCTCCCTTTTTTTACAATTTTCTTCTCCTCTTTTAATTGAAACACTACTTTATCAAGTACCCCGTTTATGAAGATATTGCTTTTAGATGTACTGTAGAATTTTGAAATCTCCAGATATTCATTCAAGGTTACTTTGGTAGGGATGGATGGGAATCCTATAAACTCAGCAATTGCCATTTGCATGATCAGGATATCCATAAAGGCTATCCTTTCCAAATCCCAGTTCCTGGTATTCTGCTTGATGTAATCAACATATTCATCCCGATGCACAATGGTCTGTCTGAATAAATTTACCACGTAGTCACGGTCTTCTTCATTCTTAAATAGCTCCATTAAGCCCTTCTCAGGTCCGTCACTCTCCTTGAATTTCTTGATGGACTTCACTATCATACTGGTTATGAACTCCAAATCGTCATTCCAGTAGATGCTCTGCTCCTCCATAATTGATGCAAGCAGTTCGCTGGAGAAAACCAGGTGAGTATAGACATGAGTAATCATCCTTTTGTCCTCTGAATATCCATTGCTTTCAGAAGACATATACGTATGATAATCCTCACTCTCGACCATTTTGAGGTAGATCTCCTTGATCAGTTCAGGATAGTTGCTCCAATTCAGTTTATGCTGGTCCACATACCTCAATAAATGCTCATTATTCCTTAGCTGAGTAACAAATCGATTATCAATGAAACGAGTATTGGGATGCAAGTCTTCCTTAGTGGGTATTCGTTTATTTCGTGCTAATTCGATCCGCGATTCTGCATAGAGTGCCACATCAATGACCAACAATAAGAGATAGTGATAAAGCTCATATGATTTTTCAATGTTGAAGTGGAGTTCCTTCTCGGAACGACTCATATCTTCCCTTCCCGTCTTGTAGAAAGCATAGAGAGATTGCAGCGCTTTAATTCGTAATTGTCTCCTGCTGATCATTTGTAAAAGAACCTGTATCAGAATTTATAAACCATGCAAATTTACATTAATTTTTAATCTATAAAGCAACTGTTCGACAGCAAGTTTAGCCAGAATCTAAAATGTGATAAAATTTGAATATGTAAATTAAATTTTCCATTTTTGATAAGAACTAGCAAAACCCTAACTAAATCCGATGTAATGAATGATGAAGGAAATGTCAAATCTGAAGGGCTTGTAACTGAGGCAGCGGGACGGGAAGAGATCCATTCTAAAGCTGTTAGGGCCGGAAAAAGGACCTACTTTTTCGATGTAAAGGCAACCCGCCGTAACGATTATTACTTAACGATCACCGAAAGCAAAAAGAGGTTTAACCGAGATGGAAAGTTCTTCTATGAGAAGCACAAACTGTTCCTTTACAAGGAGGACTTTGACAAATTTGCTGATAGTCTGAAGGAGATTATCGAGTTCATTCGCGAAGCAAATCCCCAGCCCATCGAACCGGAAGAGACTGAAGTGGCAAAAACTGTTGAAACCAGCGCCAACACAGACTCTCAGGCTGAGGAAGAGAAGGACTTCACAAATGTGGAGTTTGAGGATTTGGGTGAGGAGAATGCTTAATCCGTATCCGTTTTTCGCTCAAGGAATTCCTTTATTTCACTAAAGGTAAGTTTCTTTACATTGGTGACAATAAAATCATCATGTAGGAAATCACCATATCTGTTGCATTCATTGATGGCCTCTTGAAATACGCTTTTTAGTGAAAAATTCATGGGTAGCAACAGGAGTATGGTGGACAGATAACCTGAGAACTTCACCTCTTCCAATTCTGCATTACACTTCTTCAAGATCACCTCAAATTCATTATTAATCACCATTTGCTGTGATGATGTCAGGTCATCATGATTACGTGACATCAGCACCACAAAATATCGAAGCTTTTGTTCTCTTCCGCCAAGTCCTGTAGAAATAAATACCTGGTTCTCCTCCAGGATTTTACTCTCCAGTTGCATTCGGCTCTCATTTAATGCCAGGAACGCCCAGTCACGAATGGGCTCGTCAGCAACTTCCAGGTAAGATTCTATGGCTCGGTAACACTTCACATCATTAACAGATGCAAGGCGGGCCAGAATCTCCTTTTTTACATCATTTGAATAGCCGGGTTCAGAGAGGTATTGTGAGTGATCTATCGCCCATTCTTCATCGTGGGTATCCTTCATCTTCCGGGAACAATCGTAATATTCCACCTGAAGATCCATATCAATCTGCTGCTCCAGAACTTTTAAATTACCAGGACTACTCCCCAAGATCTCCCGAATCTTCTCGTATAAATTCTCATGCTCCTCCATTACCCAAAAATCATATATAATTAAATGTACGATTTTTTATTAATTTTCGGAAAAGTATATTCTTGCAAGTAATTTTTGACATACAGCAAAAAGTGGATGAAGCATCCACAGGTTTCTCCATCTCCATAGAGAATGTTCTACAAGTCGGATTCAATCTGATCAGGAAATCACCGGGCATATTTATTATTTATAGTCTGGTCGGACTGGTGGCACTCTCAAATCCACTCAGTGGATTATTGCTGGGAGGACCTGTTATTACGGGCTACTACATTGTAGCTAACCTGGTTAAAAAGGGAAAATCAGTGGAACTTGCCGATTTTTTCATGAGTTTTGACAAGTTTGTTCCTCTTCTCATTTTACATCTGCTCATGATACTGGTAATTACTCTTGGCATGATCCTGTTGATCATTCCAGGCGTCTACTTTGCTGTCAGCTACATATTTGCTCATTTTTTTGTATGGTTCTATGATGTTGATCCCTCGGAAGCTGTCCGTTTAAGCAGGAAGATGGTATCGGGAAATTTTGGTCAAGTCTTTCTCCTGTGCCTGGTACTTGGTGGAATCAATCTACTCGGTGCACTCGCATTTGGAATAGGTCTTCTGCTAACCCTTCCCTTCACTTACTGTGTGCTGTACGCTGCATTTGATGATATCATCGGGATCCCTTAATTCATTTGATTATGGATGTTACACTGGCGCTCTTTGGAGCAATACTCGTACTTATCGGTTTTGTTGGAAGCATTTTACCTGTGATCCCAGGTCCGCCCATAAGCTGGGCTGGATTTCTTTTACTTAGATGGACTGACTTTATAAACAGAGGAGCCCAGGGGTATGAAAATGTCCTGTGGATTCTGCTATTCTTTGTCATCCTGGTCACCGTGCTGGACTACGTAGTCCCTATTCTGGGAACTAAAAAGTTCGGAGGTTCAAAACGAGGCGTATGGGGTGCCACCATTGGTGTGGTGGTAGGACTCTTCTTTGGTCCACTGGGCATCATTATTGGTCCGTTCATAGGAGCCTATATTGGGGAGATTACCACCGGAAAGAAAGACCGTGACGCACTAAGAGCAGCCTGGGGCTCCTTTGTAGGATTTCTACTTGGAGTAGGTATGAAGTTAATGACGTGTGGGACGATCTTGTTCTTTTTTATCAGGCACCTCTTCTTTTAAAGGGGTGATCGGTGATCGGTGATGGGTGATCGGTGATGGGTGATGGGTGATGGGTGATGGGTACTCAGATC
>CAZURA010000048.1:0-33092 GCA_964622985.1 uncultured Bacteroides sp.
GTCCGATGTTACCTATCAGGAGGAGTACGTCTTTGAAGCAGCAGAGGAACATGAACTTGCTGATCAGGAACCTGTACCTTCAGAAGCGGCCCCTTTAACGACCAAAACGGCACCCAAGGAACAAATAGCTGATAGAGCAGCACCGGAAAAAGCTCAGGAGAATGTGACCGGCCATGCAGCCAAAGGTCCCTCAATAACCTCGCCTGAAGAACCATCAAAAGGCCCGGCCAGGAAGACAAAGGAGTTGATTGCCGAAGAGGTTGTTGATGAGGTGATTGTTGATGAGGTGATTGCCGGGGAGCGGGCCGCTGAGCCGATCACATTCCTGGAAGCTGATGCAGCACCTGTGGAGGCAGAAGCAGTACCTGTGGAGGCAGTTGCAGTTCCGACTGCTGAAGTAAAAGCTGAAGTCGCTGTTCCACAGGAACCGGCAACAGCAAAACCTGCCAGGGACATGGCCTATGACTACCTGGCTGACGAGAAACCTGTGGAGAGGGCTGAGAAACGAACCTCCATGAGAAAGAGAGCCCGCTCACAGGAAGAGTATAGTCATCTTCTGCCTAAAAGAGTATCCGGTAAAGTCGTCTCCGGAGAGGACATGCAACCCATCCCGGGTGCCACTGTGATGGTAAAAGGCTCCCAAAGAGGTGTGGTGACTAATATGGAGGGCAGGTTCAACCTCCCCGTGGAGGATGACTCGAATCAAACCCTGGTGGCCAGTTTTGTAGGGATGGAAACAGAGGAATACCCGCTAGTTGACGAAAGTGAAGTTGAACTGGTTATGCAACCCGATGAAATAACACTGGATGAAATAGTAGTGATTGGGCAGGGTAAGAATCTTGATGTTAGTTCTACAAGTGTACAAACAGTTAAGCTTGGAGATGAAGAATCTGCAGATTCCCAATTTGCTCAACCTGCAGGTGGATATAAAGCTTTCAAAACTTACATAGAGAAAAACATCCGGTTCCCTGCTGAAGAAACAGACATTGATCGTGCAGTGGTCGTTTTAAGATTCACTGTCACCTCTGAAGGAAAAATACGTGATATCATACCATTACGATCTCAGGGAGAGCTATTTACTGCGGAAGCTGCCAGGCTTCTGCTGAAAGGTCCCGCCTGGAATCCTGCCACTGATCAAACCGGCAGCATCGAAGAAAACATTCGATTGAGAATTGTATTTAAAAGATAATTCCAACTCCCTGTATGAATGAATGTGCTCTGAGCTATAAAGGATTGGGCAAGTCCGTATGAGAAACGGCAAGTGAGTCCCATTCCCTGAAAACAGAAAGTCTCTTTTTGCAAAAACAGAAAGTCACGTTTGGTGACTTTCAAAAACCGTGAAAACAACTAGCACGCTTTTTGTGTGATGATGCCACTATTTTGGAGTACATCTAAAGAATGGGCTATTGTTTCTGATAATTGAGATTCCTAATTTTATGTCCTTAAACCTTCATCCCATGAAAAGAATATTACAAATAGTTCTAATTGCACTTCTACTAGTGGTTGGATCTCACAACAGTTTTGCACAGGAAATATGCATCTATGAAGAGGCAGGATATACGAGTCTCTTTAATGGAAAAGATCTAACGGGATGGAAGATCCCTGAGGGTGATAACGGGCACTGGACTGTCATAGACCAGGTGATCGACTATGATGCCCGTTCAGAAGCTGAAGGAAGCAAAAGTCTCTGGACCGAAACCGAGTACAAAGACTTTGTACTGCACATTGAATGGCGTTTCAAAGGGTATGGGGATCACCTCTTTCCTTTGCCCACCATACTACCGGATGGCAGTTACGCAAAAGATGAGAATGGGAAAATCCTGAATCCCCTGGGGCCAAATTCCGATTCCGGCATCCTTCTGAAAGGTGCTGGTCAGACCAATCTATGGTGCTGGTCCGTCGGGTCAGGTGAGTTGTGGAGTGTGAGGAATAATAAAGAGTTGCCTGCTGAAGTCCGTGCAGCAGCTGTGCCAAGTGAAAATACCGATAAGCCTGTGGGCCAGTGGAATGCATTCGATATTATCGTAAGGGGAGATCGCATTACCATATCCAATAACGGTGTGGTTGTGATCCATCATGCACTCTTTCCCGGACTGGATGTGAAAGGGCCCATTGGCCTGCAACATCATGGGGGTGTAAACCCTGAAACAGGGAAGCTCAGGGGAGCATCCAGCCTGGTACAGTTCCGGAATATCTGGATCAAAGAGTTGTAAGAGGGGTATCCTTTTTGAAAACAAGTTTTCAACGTTGCCAGACAAAAAAATAACCCTTCGCTTTCGCGTGCGGGTTATCATGGTTTTGCGGAGAGAGGAGGATTCGAACCCCCGGTGCCCGCGAGGAGCACAACGGTTTTCGAGACCGCCCCGTTCGACCACTCCGGCATCTCTCCTGGAACGCTACAAAAATAATAATAATCTGCCAACTACGGGAGAATACAACTATATTAGACGACTAAACAATACTGCTGTGATGCATTCAATGAGGCCATATATCCCGATAACACTCCTGCTTGTTTTCTTCCTGGAATGTAACAGGTCAGAATCCATTATTACTGATGAAGTAACCTATAAGGAATCCATTGAAGAGTGGCAGCACAGGAGATTAGAAAGGCTGAAAAGCAAAAGCGGTTGGCTCAACCTGGCTGGACTTTTCTGGCTGGAAGAGGGTGAGAACAGTTTCGGCTCCGATCCATCCAACAGGATCAGATTTCCTGAAAAAGCAGATCCTTTCAGCGGCACACTCACCCTGAAAGATAGTGTGGTCACGCTTCATGTCAGGGAAGGTGTTCAGATCACTATCGGAGATTCACTGGTTACCCATGCGGAGTTAATGGATGATCACACCCGGGGTACCACTCATGTGTCGCAGGGAGACCTGGCATGGTATATAATTAAACGGGGTGATAAATATGGAATCCGATTGAGAGATTTTAAGCACCCCCGTTTGGAAGAGTTAGATCATATTCCGTCCTATCCCATACAAACGGGATACGTGGTGGAGGGTACATTAAAGCCCTTTAGTGAGCCCAGGACCATGACTGTAGCCACACCTGTGGAGGGATTTACCGAGGAGTATCAGTGTCCGGGGGAATTGCATTTCAAGATCAATAAGAGAGACCTTGTACTCTATCCCTTCCGTTCCGGGGAGAGTTATTTCCTGGTGATCGCCGACGAAACCACCGGGTTGGATACCTATGGAGCCGGCAGATTTATGTATGCCACACCCGATTCCACCGGACGGATCATCCTGGACTTTAACAAGGCGTACAATCCACCTTGTGCATTCAGTCCGTTTGCCACCTGTCCCATGCCTCCCAGGGAGAATTTCCTGCCTGTAGCCATCGAGGCTGGCGAAAAATCGGTACACTTTGAATAACTCATAACGGTCTATTTGAACCGCCCCAGAGCACGGGTAGTAAAGGAGGCAAAAGCAACCACCGATACCGAACTCACCGGCATAAGGATGGCAGCTACTATTGGAGAGAGGTTGCCAGTAAGAGCAAAACTGATCCCGATCACGTTATATAGAAAGGAGATCAGGAAGCTGATTTTCACGATATTCAAAGAAGTTCTGGTAAACCGGATAAACTTGGCCAGTTTCCCGAACTGACGAGCTTCCAGTACCGCATCGCTGGCCGGAGAAAAATGATACACCTTATCGGCCACAGTTAATGCCACATCACTCTGCATAAGTGCACCTCCATCGTTTAAACCATCCCCGGTCATAAGCACCGTATGTCCCTGATCCTGCAAAGATTTAATGAAATCGGCTTTGTCTCCCGGTTTCTGGTTGAACAACAGATGTTCCTTATCGAAAAAGGTGGATAGGTATTTGAGTTCCGAATCATTATCACCGGAAAGCAGATACAGATCGAATTCTCCTTTTAGGAAATCCAGCACCTCATCAAATCCCTGACGATATTGATTACTAATGGTATAGAATCCCGCAGGAGTGCTATTGATGGAGATAAACACCTCTGAGGCATTTTGTTCTTTTTTTTCGGAGGTGCCTGTCACATACTCCTCCGATCCGATCTTTACTTCCAGGTCATTAACTTTACCGTAAATGCCTCTGCCAGATACTTCAACAAAATGCTCAGGAGCAGTATAATTTGCATGAGAGTGCGAGTCACCAATTGTTGTGCTTAAAGGATGAGTAGATTGTTTCACCAGCGAATACACTGCACTTTCTTCAACTGAAGACAATGCTCTTCCTTCAAACTGTATCTGGCTGTTATTGGGTTGGGTAAGGGTTCCGGTTTTATCGAAGACCACCGTGTCGACATGAGATAAACGCTCGATCACACTGGTGTTCTTTATATACAATCCGCTTTTCCCGAAAATACGCATGGTACTTCCGAAGGTAAAAGGCAGTGACAGAGCCAGTGCACACGGGCATGCGACAATGAGTACCGCAGTCAGGACAAAAATGGCTGTCCGGGTATCCCCTTTCAACATCCAGAATGTGAAACCTGCTACAGCAATAGCCACAATGATCAGGGTAAAGTATTTGCTGATCTTATCAGAAAGAGTCTTCAAAGCATCACTGGGTTTCTCATACGCCCTGTCCTGATTCCAGAGCTGAGTGAGGTGACTCTGACTGACCTCTTTTTGCACTTTGATCATAACAATCTCACCCATTTGCCTTCCACCCGCATAGACAAGTTCTCCCACGTCTTTTACCACGGGTGTTGATTCACCAGTCACAAAACTGTAGTCAATTCTCCCTTTCCCTTCTGTAATAACCGAATCGGCAGGGATAAGCTCTTTGTTTCGAATGATCAGCTCATCATCCACCTGGATATGCTCAAGCAACACACTCTCCTCGATCTGTTTATTGATTTTCGTTACCGCTATGGGAAAATAGGATTTATAATTCCTGTCAAACGAAAGGGCTTCGTATGTTTTACCCTGATACCATTTCCCCACTAAAAGGAAAAAGATCAATCCCGAAAGGCTGTCACAATACCCCTCTCCTCCTGCCAAAAGAATTTCATAGCTGCTGACCAAAAAAAGAACACTGATACCCAGCGCAATAGGCAGATCAATACTAATATTATTCTTTAAGATGTTCTTGTAGGTCGAAATATAGTAGTCGCTTCCGCTGTAAAATACTACAGGTATGACAAGGAAATAACTTAAAAGGCCGAAGAGTGTCTGCAGGTTATCTTCCAGAGGCTCACCGTTAAAATAGGCAGGTAAGCTGTATGTCATCACGTTGATAAAAACGAAACCGGCTACACCCATCTTGTAAAGCAGGTTCTTATAGGAGCGGGTATCCTCTTTCTTCTCTGAAAGATTTGCAGACAGATCCGGGATATAGTGTATGGAAGAGAGCAGTTCGACCACCTGCCGGAGACTTAGCTGCGATTCATCGAAGGTGATATCCACCTCTTTTCTGGAGAAGTTTACAAAGGAGAATTTGATTGCCCTGTTAAGCACTCTCAGTTTTTCGAGCAACCAGATACATGACGCGCAATGAATTACGGGAATATAAAAGGTGACTTTTGTAATTTCCCCTTCAGAAAATGAGATGATCTTCTCTCTGATCTCTTCCTTATCAAGAAAAGCGTATTTATTCCCGAACCCGGTGGTTTCAATCCTAATCCCGGGATTTTTGTCAAGCTGGTAATAGTTATACAGCTTATTTTCATTCAGCAACTGATAAACTGTTTTACAGCCATTGCAACAAAAGGGTAGCTCATTCCAGAGGACTGGATGCTTCCCGCAGTCGGCACCACAATGGACACAAATATTGTCTCCGTTTTTGCTCATTATTCTGCATTGGAACAACAGCTGCCAGTTGGCTCATGCTGCATCATGGATGGCTCTTTTTCAAGGCTCTTTTCAAACTTCTTCTCAATTTTCTCTTTTGGTGGACTAAGATGAGGAATTCCTAAACTCAATCCGCGCAAAACGAAAAATATCCCTACAAGAATCACCAACACAGGAATAAGTTTGTTGATCTTTCTACGAATAGCAATACTTAGGATATTGCCGGCCAGGGAAATGGAAAACAGCATGGGCAGCGTCCCCAACCCGAACAATATCATATATAAGGTACCCAGTCCTACATCCCCTGTGCCAATAGCTCCGGCAATGGCCATGTAAACCAGTCCACACGGGAGCAGTCCATTCAACAATCCGATAAAGAAGAGACTTGAGAAGGATCGTATGGAGAACATCTTTCCGAGCGTGGATTTAAGCTTTCCAACCCCTCGGGTCCAACTCGTAGTCAAGTTGTATTGGTTTTTAAAGAGAGAGGGAAAGAGTACAGAGATGATCATAATCCCGCCCATGACGACGGAGATTTTCTGTTGAAAGCCAATCATTTCCACTCCCTGCCCCAGTAATCCGAAAATGGCACCCATAACGCCGTACGTAAGGGTTCTTCCCAGATTGTACAATACTCCGCCAAAGATCTTTTGTAATATGGCATTGCCGTGCAAAGGTAACGCAATGGCTATGGGACCGCACATCCCGGCACAATGAAAACTCCCCATCAATCCAAGCACCAGGGCTGAAACTAATACTACCATCTGCCTCCGAACCTAGTTTATATACACATCTTTCTCCACTTCATATTTCATTCCTTCAGTATACCACTGAAGTTTAAGAATATATCTTCCTTTCACTAAATTGTTCAGAGGAATTCCTATTGCTCCCTCTTCACTATCCAAAGGCATATGCACATCCAGCTTACTGTCTGAAGGACGATAGAGATGTACATCCCCCGAATCTATACTTGGATACATGGAGGATTGGTACTCCACCATGAGAAATTTCTCTTCCCAACGTATGTGTATGGAATCCTGAAAAGTTGCAGATCGGGAATTGATCTTCATTTGTTCCGTATGATCTACTCCTTTTTCATAATAGTTTTCATGAACCAGGCTCACTGTCTGCCTCATGGCAAAACCGATAAATAGTCCGGCTGCCAAAAGAAACAGGATAATAAACACCAGAATGCCGGTTCCCCAAGTAAACTTCATAACGCTCCTCTTTTCTATGGACTTACAAAGGTACTTTTATAAGTCTCTATCAACTCATTGTTACTGTATATCCCGAATTCGACCTGGGTCTTATCACTGGATAACTGATCCCTGGGAATATAAAGGACAAAAGCAGTTTCAAACCTGGCCTGATCCTTTACCTCCATGGTAGTACTTGCCATTTTGATCTCTCCCTCAGGTGAAATCAAGCGAATTTCCAGGGGAATGTTGTCGTGGGTTTTATTAACGATTTTAACATTATAAATGTTCGAAATGGTATTGTCGGCGTTCTCCTGATAAAGCAGTCCTGGTGTCCTCAATATCGTGGTTTCAATAACCGGCCGCGAAAACAGGGTGTATAAAAAGAAGGAGAACAAGATAAGCAAGGCCACTGAGTATGCCTTGTTTCTTGCATTCCAGATGGTAGTATGCCCATGGCGAATTCCCTGATCCGAATCAAAACGGATCAGTCCGGGATCTTTGCCAGCTTTCGACATCACAGTGTTACATTGATCGATACAGGCAGTACAATTAATGCACTCCAGTTGAACGCCGTCACGAATGTCGATCCCTGTGGGACATACAGAGATACACTGATGGCAATCGATGCAATCGCCGGTATTTCTGGCTCCGCGTGGTTCTCCCCGCACATAATCGTAGCTGACAAGAATCGATTTAGAATCGATAAGGACACCCTGCATTCTCCCATAGGGACAAACCATGGTGCAGATCTGCTCCCTGAAATAGGAATAGACCCAATAAAAAAAGGCAGAGATGGTCAGCATGATGCTGAATCCGGACAAGTTCTCTTGAACGGGCCCGGATATCAGAGTAAACCATTTCTCGCTGCCAATGAACCAAAGTAAAAATGTATTGGTCATCGCCACCGAGATCAGGATAAATATCCCATGTTTTGCTCCTTTCTTCAGGATTTTCTCCCCGTTCCATGGTCCTTTGTCAAGTTGAAGCCTTTGCCTGAAATCCCCTTCGATCCAGTATTCGATCTTTCGAAAAACCATCTCCAGGAAGATGGTTTGAGGACAAGCCCAGCCACACCACAATCGTCCGAAGGTTACTGTAAAAAGGATAATAAAAAACACAAAGGACAACATCAGCAATGCTAATATGAACGTGTCCTGCGCCCAGAAGATCACACCAAAAAGAATGAATTTCCGACTGCCAATATCCAGAAGTATAAATGGATTCCCATTAATCCTGATAAAAGGAACTGCCACAAAAAACAACAACATAAACCATGAGAAAATGGTACGACGAGTGTACCACTTTCCCTTTGGTTTTTTTGCATAGATCCATTTCCTGTTCCCTTTCTCGTCCAGATTAATGGGACGATCCCTGAAAGAAATCTCAGTCCTATTCGCACTCATCACCTTGAGGAGCCTTCGGATTCGCTGGATTTGAGCCCCGTAAGCTTAATAGAAAGCTTGCCACTTGCTGGATCTTAGCATCGCTGAGCTGTGCTTTGTACGCAGTCATCCCTTTAGCCGGATTTCCATTTTTTACCTGGTCGAAGACCGTTTCGTAATCACATCCCATGATCCAAAAATTGTCCGTCAGGTTCGGTCCCACCGCATTTCCTTCTCCATTCATCCCATGACAGGCAAAACATGCCATTTCAGCATAGATCGCTTTTCCTGCGGCAATGCTGGCTTCATCTGTAAGAGCTCCCATGACTGCCGCTTCCGCAACAGCTCCGGATTCTCTGGCCTCCTGATATTTCTCATCATGTAGTTTTGATTTCTTCTCATACTTCTCCCATTGATCGTCTCCGGCATCCATCCAAAAATAGAAGGCGCCGTAAAAGATGGAGAAAGCAATGGTAAGGTAGAAAATGGCCATAATCCATGACGGTGGCGGATTATCCAGTTCTCCTATCCCGTCATAATCATGATCCATCAATTTCTCGTCCAAATCCTTGTTGATCTGTTGCTCGTTATTTTGAGTATTCTCTTCCATACCCGTAATTTTTAAAATTATGTATTGAACTCGTCAGAGTCATTTTCTGTTAATATGGAGTTTTTGATCTCATTCATCTCACTATCCGGTCGTCTTATTGCTCGAATAACAATGACAACGAAAAGGGTGATAAATATCAATAACCCAATAATATAGAATATATGAATTCCTTCAATATTCTCTAAAACACTACTCACTAACTTCATTGTCAGCCAGGCTTTGATTTGGTGTTGAAGCAATGTCCCTGCCCAGTTTATGCAGGTAGGCAATCATAGCAACCATTTGGGTGGCAGGTTCCACCTCTATCCCCGATTGCTTCAGCTCATCCACGATACCCTGTGCCTGCTTCATCAAATCATCTGCAGCCAATTCATCATACCCTTCCGGATAGGGAACCCCAAGGGTTTGCATCGCTCTGATCTTTGCCGGCGTCATCTCCAGATTGATCTTTTTCTCTGCAAACCACTTGTAACTCGGCATGACAGACTTCTCGTTCATTTTCTGAGGATCCATGAAATGGTTATAATGCCAGGCCGCATTCTTATACATGGGACTATTGATATTACCCGCCCGGGCTAAATCCGGTCCGGTTCTGCGCGAGCCCCACTGGAACGGATGATCGTATACAAATTCTCCGATCTTGGAATACTCGCCATAGCGGTCGGTTTCCCACCGGAAAGGCCGCACCATTTGTGAGTGACAGGTATAGCATCCATTCTTAATGTATATATCCCGGCCCTCCAACTCAAGGGGCGAATAGGGTTTCACAGCCTCAATGGTTGGAACATTGGATTTAACGAAGAGCATGGGAATGATTTCCACTGCTCCTCCAATGACTAACGCAAGAAACACCAAAATGGCAAAGCGTACAGCTTTTCTTTCCATCCAGCGGTGAATGGTCTCCGTAGCACGACTCCGGGCTCCCTGTAATACCAGAGCAGGAGCTTCAGCAGCTTCATTATTCTCCACTTGTCCCGTAGCCATTGTCTTGACCAGGTTATATACCATGAGCAAGAATCCGATCAGGAACATTACGCCACTGATAATTCTGATGGTATACATGGGCAATATCTGTGTAAGTGTCTCCATGAAATTCGGATAAGCCAGGAATCCTTCCGGAGTATATTCTCTCAACATTAACCATTGGGTAACAGCTGACCAGTACAACGGGATCGCATAGATCAATATGGCCAGTGTAGCTATCCAGAAATGTGTGTTAGCCAGTTTCTGGGAAAATAGTTTTGTTCTGAACAGGGTGGGAATCAACCAATAAAGTATTCCAAAAACCAAGCCACCATTCCAGGCCATACCTCCGATATGTGTATGTGCAATGGTCCAGTCTGTAAAGTGGGTGATCTGATTCACATTCTTCAAAGACATCATTGGACCTTCAAAGGTCGACAATCCATAAGCCGTTACTGCTACTACGAGGAATTTCAAAGCAGCGCTGTCTCGTACTTTATCCCAGGCACCACGCAATGTCAGCAATCCGTTGATCATACCACCCCATGAGGGAGCAATAAGCATCACTGAGAAGGTAACTCCCAGAGCCTGTACCCATTCGGGTAATGCCTGGTACAGCAGATGGTGGGGCCCAGCCCACATGTAGAGGAAAATAAGTGACCAGAAATGTATGATTGATAACCGGTATGAATAGATGGGGCGGTTTGCTACCTTGGGAAGGAAGTAGTACATCAGGCCTAGGAAGGGAGTGGTAAGAAAGAATGCTACTGCATTATGACCATACCACCATTGTACTACTGCATCCTGGGCACCTGCATAGATAGAATAGCTTTTAAACAGCGAAACAGGCAATTCAAAGGAGTTAACCACATGCAAAATGGCGATACCCAAGAATGTAGCCAGGTACCACCAAATGGCTGAGTATATGTGCTGGACCCTTCGCTTAATGATGGTCCCGATCATATTCCAGCCAAATATCACCCACACGACTGCTATGAGAATATCAATGGGCCATTCCAGTTCGGCATACTCTTTTCCTGTGGTGAAACCTAACGCAAAAGACACCGCTGCCAGGACGATGATGAGCTGCCATCCCCAGAAATGGATCCGGCTGAGCACATCACTAAACAGTCGGGCTTTGAGCAATTTCTGCAATGAATAGTAAATTCCTGCAAACATCGCATTCCCAATAAATGCAAAAATAATGGCATTGGTATGTAGTGGTCTCATTCTCCCGAATGAGGTGTATTCCAATCGAAAATTAAATGCTGGGAATGCAATTTGAAGGGCTACCAGTACACCCACAAGTACCCCAACAACTCCCCATAAGATGGTTACTAGGGCAAACATTTTTACGATCTTGTTATCGTAATAAAATCTCTGGTTTTCCATAGGTTAAGGTTTAGTTATCAACTTAATTTGAAAGCTTCGGAAATGTGGCTATTCATTATCAATAATATCATCATCAAATAAGATTCGCCGGGAAGGAGTCTCATTATCGTCAAACTGACCGTCACGTACAGCCCAGATAAATGCACCTAAGAAGATAAGCGCGGCGAACAGACTTACTCCGATCAACAGATAGAAAATATTCATTTTGATAATAGAATCATTAGTTCAGAATTAGACTTGGAGTGTTAGCTAAACAGGTTATATTTACATACTTAGATATGAAATCGACACCTAAAATAGTGAATCTATAGAGTGTACCAAATTTTTTAACCATGATATATATCAGGAAAATTACTAATGGAGACCCTATTATCGCATTTATATTACTTCTCTTTCTTTTCTCGTGCAGTTCCCCGACAAAAAATCTATCTGTTGCACCGGTAAGCATCCTGTTTCAACCTGACGATAAAGAGATTCTGGAACAGATCTTCAACCAGTATGCTGTGAAACAGGGAACCTCCATTTCTAATTTGATGGTGGATGTGGGACGTTATTTCATGGAAACGCCTTACGTGGCCCATACCCTGGAAACGGAAAAAGAGCAACTGGTCATTAACCTGCGTGAGATGGATTGTACCACCTTCGCGGAAAACTGCCTGGCCATTTCCAGAACCCTGCAAAGTGGAATACTCACTTTTGAACAATTTGCCTCAGAACTGCAACAGATACGCTACCGAAATGGGGTCATTGACGGTTACCTTTCCCGGCTGCATTATTTTTGTGACTGGATCTTCGACAATCAGCAGAAGGAGATGATCACCGATATGTCCAGAAAGATTGCTCATACGCCCTTATCCAAACATTTCAATTTCATGAGCACTCACCCTGATAGTTACATTCAGCTTAAGGAAAATGCAGCACTGATCGATAGTATAGAGAAACAGGAACAGGAAATAACAGCCAGGGAGATCTATTTCATTCCAGAGGCCCGTATAGCTGAAATCGAAGATCTTTTGTGGGATGGAGATATCGTTGGGATTACTACTGGCATTGAAGGAATAGCCATTTCACATGTAGGAATTTTGGTCAGGTTGCAGGGACGGATCCATCTATTGCATGCCTCATCAAAGGCAGAAAAGGTGGTGATCTCTGAGAATACATTGGAAGGGTATCTCCTGGAGAGCAAATCTGCCACCGGGATCATGGTGGCCCGACCGCAATAGGTGATGGTGGCCCGGCCGCAAAAGATGATAGTGCCCTAATACCCTTTATTCCTGATGGTTTAAAATAAATTTGTCATTTGTGAGATGTGTTACAAATAAATAAATATGTTATATATTTGGTATAACTCTATGCAAGAAATCGGGAGGCATATCCCGGATAAGAGAGAGTCTGATTCCCATGACTGGATTGCATACTCTGTCAGCACAGATTGAAATAACCGGTACTGTGACTGATGAAAATGGATAGATGCTTATCGGTGCCACCATAATTGAGAAAGGGAGGGTAACTGGAGCAGTGTCTGATATGAATGGGAAATATTTGACTATCATGGACAAATCCGTCATTACCCGCGTCGAAATCATAAAGCTGAACATACCCTATAAGGAGCCCTTTGTCATCTCTCTGGGGGTGATCCCTGAAGCCACCAATGTGGTGATCCGGCTCCATACTAGTGATGGATTCACCGGAAGCGGAGAGTGTGCTCCCTTTGCCTATATAGTAGGTGAAACCCAGGAAACGGTGTTTGAACTGGCGAAAAAGGTGAGTAAGCTACTCATTGGAAAGGACCCCTGTGCCATCGGGGATAGACTGGAGGAAATCGACCGGGCCGTGAAAGGCAATGCCACCATGAAGAGTGCATTCGATATGGCACTCTATGACCTGGCCGCTCAACAGGCAGGTATGCCTCTGTACAGGTTGCTTGGAGGCTCTAATAACCGGGAAGTCTACACGGATATGACCATCAGCATTGGTGATCCTATCAAAGTGGCAGCCGACGCAAAGGCATTCAAGAAGGAGGGATTCCCGGCCATCAAGGTGAAGCTGGGGACCACCATGCAAGAGGATGTGGAACGTATCAGGGCTGTCAGAGATGCTGTGGGGAGTGATTACCCCATCCGAATCGATGCCAATCAGGGCTGGGATGCCATCACTGCCATACAGATACTGAAAGCCTTGGAACCATATGGTATCGAGCACTGTGAAGAGCCTATTCCCCATTGGAACAACAAGGAACTGGTGAAGGTGAGAGAAAACAGCCCCATTCCTATCATGGCCGATGAGTCGATCTTTAACCACCATGATGCATTCCGACTGGCCCAGATGGGAGCATGCGATTACTTCAACATCAAGTTCTCCAAATCGGGAGGTATTTACAATGCCCTGAAGATCGTGGCCGTTGCAGAGGCATCGGGGATCAAATGCCAGGTGGGCTGCATGTCAGAATCACGTTTCGCACTGACCGCACTCATGCATCTGGTGCAGGCCAGGGATACTATAGTTCATTTTGATATGGATTCCAGCCTGATGCTGGCCGACGACCCGGTCACCGGAGGGATCGAGTATATGGGTAAAGGCAGATGGGTTCTGGGAGAAGAGCCGGGTATAGGGGCAGGTTTCGATGAAAACTATCTGGAGTCCATGGAAAAAGCGATTGTCCAATAGATACGGTCCGATGATCCTCGAAAGTAAAACAGGTACCAGGGTAGTCCTGGATGGAAATGAGTATCTGTACTTTGCAGGCACGAGCTATTTCCAGCTTCATACCCATCCAGACCTGATCAAGGCTTCCCTGGAGGCCACCAAAAGGTTTGGTATGGGAAGTGCCACCTCAAGGATACACACCGGTACTACACCCCTGCTGGCGGAGCTTGAACAACTGGTGGCAGATTTTTTCGGGACCGAGGATGCGGCCTATCTTCCATCAGGGTACCTGAGTAACCTTGCCGGCCTGAAGGCTCTTGACACCATGGGACTGTACGACCTTGTTTTCATTGATGAAGATTCACACTACAGTCTCCAGGAAGGAGCCCTGGCTACCGGGAAACCCGTGATCCGTTTCGGGCATATGGATCTACCCGACCTGGAGCACAAACTTGAAAAAAACCTAAGTGGAACCTTGCGTCCCCTGGTTGCCACGGACGGACTATTCCCTTTGCGGGCCAGGCTCGCTCCTATCGGCCATTACCTTGCCTTGTTGGGGAAATACAATGGCAGCGTATGGATTGATGATGCACATGGTGTCGGCATCCTCGGGGATACAGGCAAAGGGAGCTGTGAAGAGCTGGGTATCAGTTCCGGAAAAGTGTTTATGGGCGGCACATTGTCCAAGGCATTCGGAGCCTATGGAGGAATTATCCCCGGATCCGCTAAAATGATCAGACATGTCAGGTCAGGTACTGTTATGAAAGGTTCCAACTCTCCCATCAACGCTGCAGTGGCTGCAGGGAAAAGAGGTATCAAACTGGTACGTGAACACCCGGAACTTAGGGAAAAGCTTTGGGAAAACACCCGGTATCTGAAAGAAGGGATCGCGTTACTGGGTCTGCCATTCGAAACCAACAGGGTACCTGTGGTATCTTTCCAGTTGGGAGATGCAAGCACCATGCAATCAATCCACAATACCCTGATGAGTGAGGGTATCTACATTCAATACACCCGCTACCAGGGCGCTGGTTCCGAAGGGGCACTCAGGATAGTAGTAACCTCGGAACATACCAGGGAAGAGGTAGACTTTCTTATGGAACAACTGGGGATTGCCATTGGGAAGCTTACCCAATAAAATATCCCAAAACAAGATATATCAACGAAGTCAATACACCTGCTACCAGAGCATAGGGAAGCTGGGTGCGTACATGGTCAATGTGGTCTGAGGCTGATGCCATAGATGAGATGATGGTAGTATCTGAGATGGGTGAGCAGTGATCCCCGAATACCCCTCCGCCCATTGTGGCAGCAACCACCAGGAACTCGTTGATTCCGTGCAACTGAGCCATGGGAACTGCAATGGAAATCATGATGGCAAATGTTCCCCAGGAGGTTCCTGTGGAAAAAGCAATGAATGCTGAAAGCATGAAAACGATCATCGGCATCAGTGAAGGAGATAGCCACCCCTCGGTGATCCCGGCCACATAGGTTCCCGTTCCCAGGCTGTTGCAGACATGGCTGATGGAGAATGCCAGCATCATTAGGAGAGCCAACGGCATTAGTTCACTGATCCCCTTCAGGATCAGTTCAATCATTTTACGGAGCTTCATAATGCGCTGTACGCCATACAGGATCATGGAGACCATGATAGCAGTGGTCACCGCATAAAGCACCGCTGCTGATCCCGATCCATGACCCATGGCCCTGGCCACATGGTTCATAAAGCCGTCATACTCCTCCACTTCTGACCATCCCGTATAGGTAAGGCTCACAATCATCATAACGATCATGGTAGCCAACGGAATGATCATATTGATCGCCCTGGGCTTGATACCCTCCTTCATTTCGCAGGAGGTAATCTCATCTGAAACCATAGGTCTGGCACCGTCCCTCAGCACCTTTCCCGTCTCTCTTGCCCTTTTTTCCGCGCCGATCATTGGGCCAACATCCCGCCGGGAGATGACCACCATCGAAACAATCAGAATGGTGATCATGGGATAATAGTTAAAGGCCATAGCCGAGAGCAATGTTTTAAAGGGAGATTCAATCCCCTGGGCCAGAAGCAAACCCATGATAAAGGCTCCCCATGCATTAAAAGGGATCAGGACTGCACTGGGTGCTGAGCTGGAGTCGGCGATATAGGCCAGTTTCTCCCTTGGGATCTTCAACCGGTCAAATATAGGTCGATAAAGGGTTCCTACAGTAAGCGCACTGATACTGGTTTCAATAAAAAGCAAGATCCCGGTAAGCTGGGCCATAAGACCCACTACGATCCTGCTTTGTCCCATCCGCTTTTTTTCCATGGAGACCAGCACCTTTTCGATCAGTCTGATGAATCCATTCACGCCCCCTGAATACTGAATGAAGATCAGGAGGGCACCTACCAGGGCACTAAACATGATAGTGCGGGTGTTTCCCGGGCTCTCAAATACGGCCACAAATCCCTCCAGTGTGGCAATTGTTCCCTGCAATACGTTCCAGTCGCTAATGATCAGCCATCCTAACCAGATACCTGCAACCAGGGAGATGTATACCATCCTGGTCTTCAGGGCAAGAATAATAGCAAGGACAGGGGGTAGAATAGACAGGATACCGAAATCACTCATCTTACGAATATAGTTAAATGTTTGCGAATCTTGAGCGATATGTAAGAACAGATTCCCAGTGAAAATCACCCATAACCCATTTCGTGAAAGACGATGAATTGAACAGAGGGATCTATCTGGTTCTGGTCCGGTCGGACAGGGGAGGCAGGGTCCTGAAAGTGGTTTAAGAGTGACCTATGCCACGGTCGGCTCGAGCAATTCCAGGCTATTCTTATCTGCATGAAATAGGGCCCTGATACCTGTGGGAATGGTGACCATCCTGTCAATATGACCAAAGGAAAAGCCGTAGGATACTGGTATCCCCAGTGGCTTCAACAAGTCATCCAGGGCCTGCTTCAGGGTGAGCCTGGGCTCGTCGTTAATATTGCAATCGCCCATGACCCCCATAACGATACCGGCCGCTTGCTTCAGATTGGTGCCCGACAACAGGTGAAATAGCATTTTATCCACCCGGTAGGTCTTCTCCTCGATCTCCTCAAGGTAAACGACTTTGTCCTGAAAGTCGGGTTCGAAACGGCTGCCTATCATAGAGTCCAGCACACTGATGTTGCCCCCCATCAGTTCACCTTCTGTGGTACCCCCGTTAAGGGTGTAACGGTCAAACTCGGGATTGTCCCGGGTTCCCTTCTCCCTTTTATAGGGATAACTATAGTTCTCCGAAGGCTCCATGAGTACTTTCCTCAAGGATTTCCGGGTGAATCGGTTGAAGTCAGAGATCCCCACCGGTCCGTGAAATGTGACTAGTCCGGTTTGCTCATGGATGGCTGTGATGAGTGCTGTTATATCGCTGTATCCCACCAGGACCTTGGGGTGGGCTTTAATCTCCTCGTAATTCAGCAGGTCAAGGATGCGGATGGAACCGTAACCGCCTCGCACACACCAGATACCATCCACGTCTTCCCGGGTAAACATCTCCATCAACTCACCGGCACGTTCCTGGTCCCTTCCGGCAAAATATCCATATTCAGAAAGTACCGAATCATTATGGGTAGTACGGAAACCCATATCTTCCAGCTTGCCGATGGTTCCGGCAAGCTGCTCCTCCGTAACAGGGCTTCCAGGGGTAACCAGCCCGATCAAATCCCCTTTTTTCAAACGCCTCGGTACGATCTTTGGAGGGCGTTCTGACCACTTAATTGTATCAGAACTCTTCGGACTCTCAGGGTCAACAAGACTACTGATGCCCCATCCTTTCGGGGCAATTGCCATCAGGGCAACCAACCCGCCCGTTCTCTTTATAAAGGATCTCCTGTCAATCATGTTTCCGTACGGGTATCCCACCACACCTGGTAGCCCCAGAATACATCCTCTTCATTTCCGGGTTAGTTTTAGATGTTGAGTTTTCTTATTCCAATACCCGGCAGGTCATTCAGTGTCACCTTACCGTCGATCACTTCCACACCTTCATAAATATCGTTGCTAATCAAAAGATTTCCATCCAGGTCGGCCCAATCCACCAGAGGTGACAATTGAGCCGCAGCAGAAACGGCACACGATGTCTCGGTCATACAACCGATCATCACATGCATATCCAGCGCCCGCGCTACCGTGATCATCTTATGAGCCTCCCGCAGACCTGTACTCTTCATGAGTTTAATATTAATTCCAGAATAGATCCCTTTGAAATCGGCCACATCGGATAGCCGCTGAAATGCTTCATCTGCTATGATAGGCAGGGGGCTGTTCTCTGTGAGCCAGGCTATATCATCCACCTGCTCTTTGGGCATAGGTTGCTCTACAAACTCAATGCCCTGATCCTTCAGCCAGAGGACCATGTCGAGAGCCATCTGTTTATCCTTCCACCCCTGGTTCACATCCACATAGAGAGGTACATCGGTCACCGATCTTACCGTACTGATCATCTCCTTATCATTGCCTCCCCCCAGTTTAACCTTTAACACCTTGAAACGGCTCGCTTCTTCTGTCTTCATCTTAACCACCTCGGGTGTATCTATCCCAATGGTATAAGAGGTCATGGGTGTATAATCCGGATTGAGTCCCCAGAGCTTGTACAATGGTTGATCCACCATCTTTCCTGTCAAATCGTGGAGGGCGATATCCAGACACGCTTTGGCAGCCCTGTTCCCCTCTTCAATGGAGTCCACATACTCCAGGATATCATCCATGAGGAAGGGATCTTTGAACTGTCCCAGGTCCACCTTTTTCAGAAAATTCATCACCGATTCCTGCGACTCTCCCAGGTAGGGTGGCATAGAAGCTTCTCCATACCCGGTATACCCTTCGTATTCGATCTCTGTCAGCACCACCGGAGTGGTATTTCTGGAAAAACCCGAAACCGTAAATGTGTGTCTGAGTTGCAGATCATAAGGTCGGTAGCTCAATTTCATCTTTCCGTTGCCAGCGACCGGAGGAGAACTCTGACATGATGTAATGGAAGGGACTGCTGCCGTCACTGAAGCAGCTCCCACACTTTTTATAAAGGACCGTCTTCCTGTTTTCACAATCAATTTTATTATATCGATTCAGTACTGCTGATTATCTCTTTATAAAATTCGTTCTCTGTAATGGATTCAAATCCGTTCTCCTCCTCTCCAATGACCCTTACTGTCCTGATGAAAATATCAGGATATTCCGGAATGAAGTTTTCCCGTGTACTGTCCATGCTGTTTATACTTACTCTGTCCCGGTACCCGGCGGCATGAATATATTCCCCATCGCCAATATATATGGCCACATGAGTGACACTCTCATCCTGGCCTTCAGTCGCTTTTCGTCCGAAAAAGAGCAAATCTCCGGCTTTCAGTTCCTGAAATTCAAATTCAGATGTAATCACCTTACCACAAAACGATTGCTGGTCTGCATCTCTGGGTAACAAAATACCGTTCATGAAATACGCAGAAGAAGAGAGACCGCTGCAATCAATTGCCTTGGATGAGGTTCCTCCCCAAAGGTAGGGAATGCCATGGAATTCCAACACAACCTCAATCACGCCTTCCCTGGTTATATTATTATGAAACACTTTTTCTGCAAGAATAACCTCATCTTTCCTCACCCAAGCGTGACGACCATCGGGATACCTGACCTGGTAAAATCCCGATTCATCAGATATCACATGTAACAAACAACCGATCACCAGGTCAGCCACTGGCATAGAAGTTACATCAGGTCTTGTGTAAGCGAAACCATATTGTTGGGTAAAAATGACCTTCTCTGCCTCTCTGTAACTGGTCAGGTCATTTTCTTCCATGCGCTGAACCTCAGAATCATTGACCCAACCAAGGTATCTGGTGGGCGTCTGGATCAAACACCAGCCATTCTCTTCTTTCAGGATCCTGATCGGGGTTCCCAGTAAAGCCTGTGACACCATTTCAGTCCGACTACTGGGTTTCCGACGGAGATGAGTAACGGAATTATTCACCACACCATTGACTAACCGATCGTTCTCTCCTACAGGGCGTAATAGCACGCTGTTCTCTACATCGGGGAAATGTTCGTTAAGAGCTTTACTAATGCCTTGTTGAGCTTTACAGTCATCTACTTCCCCTGAAAGAGTGATGACTCCGGCAGAGTCAGACATGGAGAGATCCCAGAGTGCAAGACGCTGGTCAGGGGCATATTCCATTTGCAGAGAATCAAGCAGAGAATCGAGTTCTGCTTTGGTACGACCAATTTGGTTTTTACACCCAATAAGGAGCAATACTCCCCCCAAAAGACTTATACTTATTAGTCGCATATTATTCATATGCAGGCGTTTACACTTCATCATTGGTAAAGATATATAATTTATATGACTTCATACCACAAAAAGTAGATAATATCTTTCAATCTCATCACATAGTGCCCTGTGTTCTCACATGTTTATTGAAATTTGCCTCCTGACTACCAGAGTTATTGATGCTCGGTTCGACGGATGATCTCCTCCTGCAGTTCCGGACCCAGGTCGTTGAAATAATCACTGTATCCGGCCACCCGGACGATGAGGTCCTGGTATTTCTCAGGGTGCTTCTGGGCATCCCTGAGGGTTTCAGCCGAAACCACATTGAATTGGATATGATGACCATTCATTCTGAAGTAACTTCTGATCAGCTGTGTTACTTTCGTAATACTGCGGTCATCCTTGAAAAAATCGGGTGTGAATTTCTGATTCAACAGGGTCCCTCCCGTTTTCAGGTGATCAATTTTCAGGGCTGAGTTGAGTACTGCAGTCGGGCCCTTCCTGTCCATACCCTGGAAAGGAGAAATTCCTTCAGACAAAGGTTCATGGGCCAGTCTCCCGTCCGGAGTGGCTCCGACCACTTTACCGAAATAGACGTGACTGGTGGTGGGTAGCATGTTGATCCGGTAGGTGGCTCCACGGGGAGTTTTCCTGCCATTCACTGCGTTATAAAATAGATCAAATACCCAACGGGCATAACGGTCGGCCGATTCATCATCGTTACCATACTTGGGAGTGTCGTATAATAAAGCGGCCCTCAACTCATCGTGTCCTTCAAAGTTTTCTTCAAGCACCTGCAAAAAGGTACCCAACGAAATATTCCCCTTATCAAACACATGGTATTGAAGGGAAGCCAGCATATCGGTGATGGAACCCAGTCCGACTCCCTGTACATAGCTGGTATTGTACCTGGCCCCTCCTGCATTGTAATCCTTTCCATTACTGATACAATCGTCGATCAGAAGTGAGAGGAATGGAACTGGCATATGGTTGCTGAAAATGCGTTCAATGATGTTGTTCCCCTCAATCTTGATCCGGATGAAATGTTCAAGTTGCCTGGTAAAGGCCTCCTTTATTTCTCCAAATGACTCAAAAGCTGTCGGATCGCCGCCAGAGATACCTATCTGCTTTCCAGTAATAGGATCCATACCATTATTCAAAGTGATCTCCAGCACTTTGACCAGATTGAAATAGCCGGTGAGAATGTATGCCTCCGTGCCAAAAGCTCCGCTCTCCACACATCCGGATGCGCCACCGTTCCTTGCATCCTCCAGCTTTTTACCCTGCCTTACCAACTCTTCCACAATAGCATCGGTATTGAAGATAGAGGGCTGCCCAAATCCAGTTTTGACAATGTGCACAGCACGTTCCACAAGACGATCCGGATTCTTCTTACTCACCTGCACCATGGATGAAGGTTGGAGTAACCTCATCTCCTCAATCACATCCAGCAACAGATAACTGAGTTCATTCACCGCATCGGAGCCATCCTCCTTTAGCCCACCCACATTGATCAGGCAAAAATCTGTATAGGTATTGCTTTCCTCAGCAGTCACCCCCACCTTGGGAGGAGAGGGATGGTTGTTAAATTTAATCCAGAACGATTGAAAAAGTTCACGGGCCGAATCCTGATCCACTCTACCCTGTGCCAGATCCTTCGTATAAAACGGATAGAGGTGCTGATCAAGTCTGCCCGGATTGAAAGAGTCCCATGGGTTTAATTCCGTGATCACTCCCAGGTGGACAAACCAATAATACTGCAATGCCTCATGCAGGGTATCAGGTGCCTCTGCAGGAATTTTCCGACACACCTCTGCCATCAGGATCAACTCCTCGTTTCTTGCCGGATCAGATTCAATGGCAGCCATTTCAATCAGTTTCAAGGCATGTCTTTCCGCATACATGATCAGCGCCCCTGCAGTAATCTCCATGGCCTTCAACTCCTCCCTTTTGTCATAGGCTTCCGGGTCATTCAAAAAATCGAGTGCTTCCATATGAGCCCGGATCTCCCGGATGATATCTTTCATCCCCTGACGATAGATCTTGCTGCCTAAAACTGTGTGTCCGGGTGCCCGCTGTTCCTGGAACTCTGTGAATACACCCGCCTCATATGCCTCTTTCCATTCAGTACTCAGGTTATTGAAAACCCGCTCCCGATTGGTCCTTCCTGTCCAGTAGGGAATTATCACCTCCTCAAAGGCTTTGCGTGTCTCCCGGTCCACTTTGAACGACACCTTCTCCCGGCTGTCCAGAATATCCAGATCCTGAAGGGAATGGAGGTTGATCTCCGGATAGGTTGGTGTAGCCTTGGGTGCAGGTCCCCGCTCCCCAACAATCAGTTCACCTTCATTGATACATACAGTTTTATGTTGAAGAAGGTACTCAAAAGCGAGTGCCCTCTGGACCGGGATAGAGTACTGTGTAGCTGATAGTCCCTGGTAAAATTGGGTAATAAGTAATCCCCTTTCTGCAGAAAGACGATTTACTGCTGTGAGACTCTTCTCTCTTAATATTCTGATTCTCTCTGTCATGTCAACCTCCAATAAGGACTTTCAGTCCGGTCGTTTCAAATCTGGTTTTCAATTGCTCCATCAAGGTGGGTTCAGGCTCCTTCACTACCTGGAGCTGCTGCTTCATCCTCAATCGAAAATATTTACTATCAGCAATGCGGTGGTAAGGTAGAAGATGGAGTTCTTTCAGGGAACCTTTCCGCTCCTCGATGAAATGGATCATCTGTTTCACCTCCTCCTCCGTACTGTTTATTCCTGGAATTACAGGGATCCTGAAAACAAGTTCGGTACCACTCTCCAGGAGATAATCTGCATTGCTGAGGATTAACTCGTTGTCCACTCCGCAATACTTTTTATGAAGATCCGGGTCCATGTTTTTAAGATCAAACAGAAAGAGGTCCGTAAACTCCAGGACTCTCTCAAAATGAGAGCGATTGGCAAATCCGGATGTATCCACAGTGGTATGCAATCCCTTTTGCTTGCAGGCTGACAACAATTCGATCAAAGCCTCCGGTTGCATCATAGGTTCTCCTCCTGAAAAGGTAATTCCGCCTCCCGACTCTTCATAGAAATGGCGATCCCTGATCAGAGTGTCCATAACGGAGTCTATTTCAAGAACTTCCCCATAGGTTTTCATTCCTTTGATATTCTTTCCATTTATCTTCCTCTCGATCTCCACTGTAAATGGCTCTTTAGCCTGACTTTCGGGATTATGGCACCACCAGCAACGGAGGGGACAACCCTTCATGAACACCGTGCTCCGTATCCCGGGTCCGTCGTGGACCGCAAAACGTTTGATATCAAAAATGACTACTGTCATCGTAAAATTCCTGAGAAAATGAATAGTGATAGTGGAATGGATGTGGAGTAAGGGCATCGTATGCCCGGACTATCTGAAGGCGTCAATTATAAAAGATCCAGCACTCATAGAGCCCGACACCAAAATTGTGATAAAGGTTGATATGTGCAACACTGGGACGCATAACAGTTGCAAGTTAAGAAATTAGTGTCAAGTACCTAGCACTCAAACCTGCTTTAGTTTCCATTTTCCACGCCGGAAAATAGCAATGGCAATGAAGGTAAGGGCCGCTTCGCTAATCAGGATGGCATAGCAGACACCATTGATGTGAAGCTCAAGTACATTAGTAAAGAAGTAGGCCAATGGGATCTCCATAAGCCAGAAAGCAATGAAGTTGATCCATACCGGAGTGGCAGTGTCCCCGGCACCATTTATGGAGTTGATCATCACCATCCCCATGGCATAAGTCAGAAAACCAAAACTCACTACACGCAGGCAGGTTACTCCACTCTGCATCACCAATGGTTCTTCCGCGCCGTTAATGAAGAATCCGATGAAAGCATCCGGTATGGCAATAAAAACAATGGACACCAGACCCAAGAATATCATGTTCCCGATACCTACCACCCAAGCTGACCGTTCAGCTCTGTCCGGCTTCGCTGCCCCCAGGTTCTGACCTACCAGGGTTGCAGCTGCATTGGCCATTCCCCAGGATGGGAGTAAAACAAACATGACGATCCTGATGGCTATAGTATACCCGGCCACCACCTCTTCGCCCAAATGAGTAACGATCCAGACCAGAAAGACCCATGAGGAGGTCGCTATGATATACTGTCCGATAGCACCCAGTGAAAGCTTAATCAGCTTAATCATCTCTTTGATCCGCAGCACAATCTGTCTGGCTCTGACCTTCACCCGGTAGTTCCCTTTTCCCAATAAGTATAACTGATAGATCACTGCCGATCCCCTCCCAATGTTGGTAGCCACTGCCGCCCCTTTCACACCAAGCTCCGGGAAGGGTCCAATCCCAAATATGAGCATCGGATCCAGCACGATGTTCAGAATGTTGGCAAACCACAACACCCTCATGGAGATGGCTGCATCGCCACTGCTCCTGAAAACGGCATTAATGATGAACAGCAGCATAATGACACCGTTTCCACCCAACATGATGGCAGGATACATATACCCCATTTCAATGGTCTCTTCAGAGGCTCCCATAAGCCTTAACAGCTCTTTTGCGAAAAATATCCCTGCCGATGCGAACAGAAGCGAAACCACGATACCTGTAAAAATGGCCTGAACAGCTGCCACTGAAGCCTCCTCTGGACGCTTTTCACCTATCCTGCGGGATACCAAGGCAGTGGTCCCCACACTGAGCCCTATGCCTATGGCGTAAATGATAGTCATCAGCGATTCGGTAATCCCCACAGTGGCAACAGCTTCTGCACCCAGCCGGGAAACAAAAAAGATATCTACCAGGGCAAATACCGATTCCATGATCATCTCCAGGACCATGGGGATACTAAGCAATATAATAGCCTTGCTCAAAGGGATCTGGGTGAAATCCCGTTCTGAACCTGCAATAGCTTCACGCAAATCCTGAAAGAATTCTTGCATGGAAAATTTGGAAAACCTTGATCTGATACGTATATGTGACATGGATTTGAGAATTATTGGTTAGAAAAGAGAAACAGAGTGACGGGCCCGCTTTAAAATTGAAGCGGGAGGATGGTCACGGTCATATTTCCAATAATCCTCATATTTTCCGGGATATAATGTTCAAAAATAGAACCTTCAGGAATAAAAACAAAATAAAGTCCGGGGAATAACGATTAACCACAATCAATTTCGGTCAGTTGCAACACCTTTTCGGCAGCCTCCTTCTTTGTGATCTTCTTCAGGGATTTCCCAAATACCCTGAACTTTTTATATACTTCTCCTCCCATATACTCCATTTCTGCCCTCACTTTAGAGTTGCTCTCCATTTCGAGGTGACTGTCAATATACTCCAGCTTCTGTTTCCTGGCTGAATTGAGCATAGCTGATCCCAGGATGGTATCCAGTCCGCGATTCTGGTAATCGGGGTGAACCGCCCCCAGCAATAAATTCAGTTGTTTGGATCTTCTGCCTGAAATGAGGATTTGCAGGATCCCGATGGGTAAAATATAGCCTCTCGATTGCTTAATTCCTTTGCTTATATCGGGCATTCCAATCACAAAGGCAACAGGCTCATCTCGTTCATTCACAATCACTTTAATCAGCTTCGGATCCATAATGATCAGGTACCTGTTGGCAAAATCGTCCATCTCCTCCAACGTAAATGGCATGAACCCGTAGATTTCAGTGAAGGTTTCATTAATAAGGGTAAAAATGGGTCTGATCCACGGTTTCAGATCTTTGCGGGTAGTAAATTCCAACAACTTAATTCCGGGATTATTCCGAAAAGCCCGCTCTGCCACTTTCAGGTATAGCTCCGGTGTTTCATCAGGGATCCGGATCTTGTATACCACCAGGTCGATATCCTTATCATACCCCAGGGCTTTTAAATGATCAACCACGTAGGGATAATTGCAGTGTGTGGCGATGGCCACAGGTTCATCATATCCTTCAATAAGAAATCCCTGAGGATCTTTGTCAGAAAAGGCCAGGGGTCCCACAAGTTTGACCATCCCTTTGACCCGCGCCCAGTGTTCCACATGTTCCACCAGGGTTTGGATCACTTCTCGGTCATCCCACGTCTCAAGAAAATTGAACCTGGCATGCTTCTCTCGGTGCATCTCATTGTATTTGCGGTTGATGACACCCATGATCCTGCCAACCAACTCCTCTCCGCGGTAAGCCAGCAGCATGATCACATCGCAGTATTCGAATGCCTTATTCTTATTGGAATCAAAAAATTCCCACTCATCGGAATAGAGAGGAGGAATCCAGTTCTTGTGATCTTTATGAATCTTCGCCGGAAGATGAATGAATTTTCTTACATCCCGTTTAGAACAAACGGGTTTCACCTGGATCTTCATTAAGATGGTTTAAGTGGTAGTTTAGTGTGGCAAAATAGGTCTTTTTCCCGAATTAACGGACACAGCACCGTTCTTTTCTAGCTAATTATACTCAGACTTTGGGATTGATTAAAACTGTCTGGCCAGATCGTCCAATGCTGCTCCTGTAACACGATGCACAGTCCACTCATCCAAAAGCTTGGCTCCCAGTGATTTATAGAACTCAATGGAGGGTTCGTTCCAATCCAGGACCGCCCACTCCAACCTGCCACAACCCTTTTCAACGGCTACTTTTGCCAGGTATGTGAGCAAGGACTTTCCAAATCCTTTCCCCCTGTACTTTTCCAATACATACAAATCCTCCAGGTAAATCCCCGGTTTGCCCAGAAATGTGGAAAAATTAAAAAAATAGAGCGCAAATCCCACAGGTTGATCTCGATAATACCCTATCACCACTTCGGCCACTTTCTCTTCACCAAAGAGATATGTTTCCAGATCTTCCACCCTCGCCTCAACTTCATGAGTAAGATGTTCATACACAGCCAGTTTATAGATGAAATCGAAGATGAGAGAAGCATCCTCCTTTTCGGCTTTGCGTATGTGGAAGCCATCCACCTTTGTTGTAATTGTTTCCATGGACTCAGGAGTTATCGTACGTAGGGATGTAGGTGGGGCGCTCCCTGATAGCCTTTTTTACACTTTCGGGGAGGTTGATAAACCGGACCCTGATTTCGGCTTTGAACGTCCCCACTATCCGGTTCAGAACACCCAGTTTTTTCTCCTTTTTGAAGATCTTGTACAACGACGAATTGACATCCATCATGAGCATAGCCACATAGGTATCGGTCCTCGCCAGCACATCCTCCATCAACTCGTAGAGAGCAGTCTCATACCCTTGCTCGCAATAGATCCCGTCAACTGCCAGCAGCTTGAACTTATCCGGATTGATTCGTTTTTTGAACCAGGGTATCCTGGTGAGTATACGGACTGCGCCATTGGCCACCCCACCTCCGAAATCAACGATTCGCCAGGTTACATGATAGATCTGCAGTCCGGCTACAATCCTCCCCGAATCCTTGATGACATAATAATCTCCATTCTTAAAGAGAGGATCCGGGAAGAAAAGGTTATAATCACAATAGAAGTCATCCAGGAGTTTTCGCATGGAATCATACTCCGAAGAGGACAACTGCTCTGCCCTGCCAGATCTCCCGGGCCGGAAACGGTTGAAGCTGAAACCTGCCATCTCACTCACCGTTTCCATGCCCATCTGTTCACTGAAGTTCAGGGAAGGCAGGTTGGCCTGGTCAATAATACCGTAGATAACAGCTGGAGATTCTGTATCCTGTTCCCCATCTCTCAATTGGGATGGATTGGCAAATACAGGCTGACTGAACCGGTACAGCAGTGTATTTCTCCTGTTTTCATGCTTCAGGTCTTTCCCCCTTCTTCTTTTAGAGACCGACCTCATAGGAGCCTTGATGGAAAAATAGCGGATCAGCCAGCTATCATATGAGGTTCCTTCTGTCGCAGCCGGCTTTCCACAGAAGCCCACGGAACCCAGCATTTTGCCGCTTTTCCGCAGGTATATGAAATAGTTCTCTCCCGGGGCAGTCAGCCTCTCCACCAGGTTGGTATGCTGATACCTTAAACCACCTGGTTGTCCGAGCACCGTGCTGTGCATATGCTCGATCAACTCCTCTCCCGGAGCATCTTCAACTTCAACAGTAAGGTCATGGTATGTGAACAGGGTGCGTGAACGATTCATCCGGTAAATATATAAAAGAGAAGATAAGATTCTATGGATGGATACCAGCTTCTGATAAGGAGGATTTGATTCGATCCGACCATCTCAAATACCCCTCCCGGTTCAGGTGAAGCATGTCATTCCGGAAATAGGCCGAATCGGGTAATCCGCCGGCATTGATAAACTTGTCAGAAGTACCAATGAAGTACAGATCCTCATTCCTGTTACAATATTTACTGATCAGTGTATTGGCTTTCCTGGCCTGATCAATGACATGCCAGCGTTTTGGTGTGGGTGTCGTTTTTATCCAAAACAGCGGTGTACCGGGATTCCTCTTCCGGATTTGCTCCACCATGTTCCTATACATTTGAAATACCTCCCTTGGAGTCCGGTCATGGTCTCCCCCGGCTATATCATTGGCTACAAACACCAGAATGGCTTTGAATGTATGGGGTTTGATCACCCTCTCCATATAATAATTAAAGTCAGAAAGCTTAGCTCCCCCGTATCCACGCTGCATCACCTGATACGGCGCCAGATCCACATGAATGCTGTCCCATAACCGTATACTTGAACTGCCGGTCACCAGCAAGGTATTCACATCCGAATATTCCGCCTGGTTGAGTGAATCGAATCTTCGAATATCCTCTTCCCAACGGAGAACATCCTGTGAGTGGATATATTTGGCAACGGGATTACAAGCCGCTATGAGGATCAGTGAGGCCGCCAGTCCAATCCTCAATGAAAATCGTACAATGGTCATGAAACAGAGAATTGTTTTGTGTGTTCGTTTACAGCTTTAACAATTTCACGTATATGCTCCGGTGTGGTACCGCAACACCCTCCCACTATACTGGCGCCTGCTTGTAATAAGTCTCTTATCTGGCAAGCCATTTCACCTGGTGTTTCAGGAAAAAGTGTTTCTCCGTCCTGGTATTCAGGCAAGCCTGCATTGGCATGTATCAGCACAGGTACATGGCGATCAAAGGTCCTGATCTCGCTGACTATATCAATCATCCCGGCTGTTCCGTTTCCACAATTGGCCCCTATGATATGGGCTCCCGCATCAAGGGCGGATGCAACAGCTTCTTTTACCCCGGTCCCCATCATGGTCCTGAACTCACCATTTTTTGTCCGCTCAAAAGTAAATGTGCAAACCAGATCCAAATCTGATACTTCCCTTGCGGCCGATATGGCGAGGGTTGATTCCTGTATGTCAGACATGGTTTCCACTAACAATCCATCGGCTCCTCCCTCACTAAGGCCCCGGGCCTGCTCTTTGAATCCCATAAGCAGCTCCTCTTCCGAAACTTCACCCATGAAGACCATTTTACCTGTAGGACCCATGGAACCCAAAACCATTACCTCATCACCTGCAGCTTTCCGGGATATCCTTGCAGATGCCAGGTTGATCTCATATACTTGTTTCTGAAGGTCATAAGGTTCCAATTTGAACGGATTTCCCCCAAAACTGTTGGTCAGGATGATATTGGAACCTGCTTCCACATAGCTTTTAGCGATATCAAATACATCATCCGGTCTGGACAGATTCCATGATTCCGGGCATTCATTGCCAGTCAGACCTTTCTGATGAAGAAACGTACCCCAGGCTCCGTCTGATACCAGGACTCTCCCCTTTTCTATTGCATCTATTACCTTTCCCATGGTTAAAGTATAAATATCAAATCACCCATAAATATAGAGCAATAATAACATGGGGCCAGAGAACATTCCAAATAACCCCTCCGAATTTACAGTTCATGCGATTTTTCACTGGATCTCACTGAAATATTTCCGCTGATCCCACCTCCACCGTGAGGATCAGTGATCCTGACGGATAGATGATTATCCCTTGTATAATAGATCTGGTCTGTTACATTCACTTCAAAAGGAGTATTAATCCCCAGGTGATATCCTACAAGGATTTCATTGAGATAGACTTCCGTTGCCGGACCCGCTCCTTCAAAGCTGAATACAATCTTTCTCTCCTCCCACAGTTCAGGAAGAGTAAACCGGCTATGATACCATGAAACTCCCTTATAATCATCTAATGTTGATGGGATCCTCACCAGCTTTCCGTTTCCCCGGTGTAATACTTCCCAGCCACAGGAAGGTGGATTTTTTGAAAGCCCGGAATTGTCTCCGAAAGTGTCGGGAGACAGATTCTCATCCCAGACTGCATCTTTATCAAGCCATTGATTCCATTGGTAAAATGAGAGATCCAGCACATTGGAATCAAAACTATGACTGCACGAAACCATGAAAGCTCCCCACCACACAAAAACTAATAGCTTATTCATTCTGTTTTTCATGCTCTATTGAACCCATTCAACAGGAAAAGGTTCAACATATGTGGCTAATATCCCTGCAGATTGAGCCTGACCTTATCAAGGCTTTGGTTGGAACCCACCAGGGTGACGATATCACCCATTCGCAACCTGGTATAGCCATGGGAGATGATGGGATGATCGCCACGGGTTACCGAAAGGATAATCACATCAGCCGGTAACTTCAGGTCACGTAGGGTCAGGCCATGGAAGTCGGAATTCCGCAATTCGATATCTATGGAGTCTTGTGTCTCGTCCATACCTAACAGTAATGAAGTGGCAATGGGAGCCCTTACAAAGTGTTCCAGCAGGGAGACCATGGCGGTTGTGGGATCCATCACCATGACTCCTATCTTATGGAATTTCTTGTAGAACACCCGTTCATTCAAACGGACGATCAGATGTTTCGTGCCGAAATGTTCATAGGCGGTTTCACAGATTGCATAATTCTCCTTATCGGACAATAGACAAACCATCGTGTCGGCTGTCTCTGCGTTAAACTTCCTCAGTGAAAGATGATCAGTTCCCTGGAATTCATGCACCGTAAAGGTATTATTACCCAGGATTTCCTTGGAAGGATTGACCGCTACAAACTCCACGTTCCACTTTTGCTTTTTCAATTGATTTGCCACTGCAATGGATTGATTCTCCCATCCGAAAATAAGAATCTTTCTTTCCACATCGAAGGTCCCATCAGGTTTCACGTGTACTTCACCGGCCAGGTGAAGTGCCCATTTGAACAATGGAGGCCCGACGATCTGATTCAGCACAATGATAGATATCATCACTGTGGCAAATTCTGTTCCCCACCCTGCGTATTCTGTAGCAATGATCGTAGATAAACCCACTGCTACTCCTGCCTGTGTCACATAGGGCATCCATGAGATCCTTCGATATAGGGGAGGATCTTTCGCGATAGCACTTCCAATATAACCGGCAAGGAGGAGTGACACGATCCTTGCCCCAAAAAGAATCAGTGTAATAAACCATAAGGATGCCACAACTTCCAGAGAGATCAGGGCTCCGGTCAGGGTAAAGAAAACAATATAGACATAAGGTCCTGTTTCCTTTACGATCTTTACAAAATCGTTCCTGAAAACGGAATAGTTAGTCACCAGAAAGCTTCCAATAATACAGATCAAAAGAGGTTCGATGTGCATCTCAAGCCCAAGGTACCCGCTGGAAAGATCAGCAACTACATGAGTAAAGAGATAAACAAGCAGACCAGTTAACAGAACCAGAGTCTTCTTTAACAGTGAAGCTCCCTTAATGGATAATATTCTCCTTAGTAATAACCAGACCAGGAACCCTAAGCCAAAAGCCAGGATCAATTCGGCAATTACCTGGCCAATGTATATCCATCTGAACTCAGCCTCCTGTATAAGAGACTTTGAAAGGGTAAAGATCACAGCAAAAATGATGATTACTAAGAAGTCCTTCACTACGGTTACACCGATTGACGTCTGAGTAAAAGGCCCCCTGGCACGAAGCTCATTAATTATTGCGATGGCTGATGCGGGTGACCTGGCAATAGCTATAGTTCCGGCCAGCATGGAAATAGAGATCCTGGCTGCCAGGGACATACCCTGGAAAAACGGGATTATTGAAGCTAATAGATAAAAGGTGAAACTTATCAGAAGAAAAGAGATCAAGATCTGCGTGATAGTCATAGAAACGATACTCTTCATCCTGCTTCTCAGCTCCTTCAGGTAGAGTTCAGAACCTACTGCGAATGCAATAAATGCCAAGGCTATGTCATTTAAAAAACTAAGCCTTGGCAGGGCCTCTGCATCGATTAACCCAAGCAATTCAGGTCCGGACACCAGTCCAATGATCAGGAAACCGGTGATCAATGGTAGCTTCACCTTCTGGAATGCACCGGCAATCCTGCCCGCAGCTACAGCCACAATACCGAATGCTCCCAGATAGATCAATACCTGGACCACAGCACTTAGTTCTGATAAATCTGAATTCATAGATTAGTTGATCTCAAGACTCTATCCTGTAATATATAAAAAATCGGTGAATGGATGATAGTGGATGGAATCCTTGACAAGTCTCCTGGCAGAATACACCGTGAGAGAAGGCATTATCTTGGATCCCATTTTTGAGCGGCATCGGAATACATGCGTTGTCACTTTCAGGCCTTCTAACTACCCCATTTTCGGGTCTTTTGCAAGTCACAGGGTAGCGACTTCTTCACAAGGTGGTGACTCTTGAATAATGATTACGCATCTTCACCACCCTTGTATAGCACTGTTATACAATTTATTATAATAGCAACTAAGCAAATGCGAATGAAGATAAAAGTCACACAATGTAAAAAACTCACAATTGTGTGACATCAGGATTTTGCGAAACGGACAACTCAGAAAAATCAAAGGGAACCGTTGCTCAATGAAATTAATTATTGGGGCATGTCCAACACTTATTTCATGTTGCTCTAATCTTAAAAA
>CAZURA010000049.1:0-3589 GCA_964622985.1 uncultured Bacteroides sp.
ACTGACTGTCCGCTTTCAGCGGGAACGGGTGTCCGAAATCGCAGGAATATGCAGTCGTTGCTCACTATCGATTCTTCGTGACCAGAAACCCTTGTATTTATGTTTAAGTGGCTCAGGTTTTCCAATACCACTATAAGGATTTCTTGCGATATCTTTTAGCAGATCATTAATCTTCATTAGCATCTTTTTGTCAGACTTCTGCCAGTACAGATAATCTTCCCAAGACTCCTTAACAAAACTATAATTCATGAATCGATCAGATCTTTCTGGAAGGAAGAGCCGTTTTGAAATTTCTCAATGGCTGAGTCAAGTCTCCTCTCATTCGCTTTCGAGGACAACTCATGTTGTGTCGCAAGTAATGAGTTATACTCATCCAACGAGATAATAACCACACCTCTATCCTTTCCTCTGTGAATTATAAGAGTTTCAAAGTCTTTAATGACTGAGTCAAGATACTTCTTCATATCCTTTCTAAAATCAGAAATGGTTGTTGTTATCATATCTGACGCTTCTTTATACATAATCTAGTACAAATTTAAGTACAAAATAGCGTAAGATCAACTATTCCCCCTTCAATAATAATTCTACCGCTTTTACCAGAATTAATGTGCTATTGTACGTCTGGATCGGTCAATCTGACGAAAGATTCTCAGGAGGCTTTTCGGATCCGGGCTATTGGAATGGATTCTAAATTCAGCAGGGATCTCAGTTCCAGTATGTTTGGTATGATGGAGGAATTCAGATTTATATAAAGTGATGTACTACAAGATTCATTGTCGGGAGATCGGTATTTAGAAAATTAGCGTGAAAAGAGAGTAATGTTTGATAGCTCTCTCCCAATCTCCTGAATTCCAAGAAGAATCTTGTCGGTTTGTGCAACAGATGGTTTTTTTCTTCCTGTTACATACTGAGACAATAAGGATTCATTCATTCCTATACGTTTTGCCAGGAATTTGGAATTAATAACTCTGTAATACTGGAAAAACTGCTTTAGGTCTATTTCAAATTCAATGTTCTTATCAGTTACCTGGCAATCTTGATCAATAAGAAATAGATTCATTGCTTCGATAGCATTATATTGTAACTCTGTAAATGATTGCCCTGTAGTGAATACGGGATAATCCTCACAATATGCAGAGAAACCTGTCTCTGTTTTTTCCACGACAAGCTTGATTTTATCCTTGAATGTTTTCATAATAATCCAGCATCTTTCAGAATACGTCTTTCTAAACCTTTACCAACTTCTTGACTCCCATGATTGGGAAAAATAATCTTCTTAGGTTTGGTACGATGACCAAGCTTCATATGTGATCCTTTTTGTGATATAATATACCAACCATCTTTTTTTAGGATCCTTAACAGTTCAGAACATTTCATCAACAAATACAATTACAAAGGTAAATATTTATTTACCTGCAAACAAAGATAATTCACTGGAAAGCGAAAAGAATTATCCGCTTGGATTAATGTGCCGAAGGTTTGTTGGATCGGTCAATCTGACGAAAGATTCTCAGGAGGCTTTTCGGATCCGGGCTATTGGAATGGCTCCTAGATCCAGCAGGGATCTCAATTCCCGAAGAATTTATCTGATGAAGAAACTCCAGTGCAGCATCGTCCACCGGGACATCCGGATATCCCTTTTCTCTGGCGTGGTGAAGGAATTTCATGATCCGGAACATATTGAACCAGCGCCAGAACCGTTTCCGGAAGGCAGGGTAGGAGGCACTGTTTTTCCGGATCTCCACCACAGCCATCCCGAAATCCTGGGTCTCCAGGAATTCCAACAATACTTCTGGCATGGTTTTCATAAAATGATCCATAGCCGCTTCAGAATACAGGGTCTCCAGTCCATCAAAAAGCGCGCGAAGCATCCTGAATGGCTGCGGATGGTAAGTAGTTAGTTGAGGATCACCGTTTATGAGTCGCTCTACCACGGGACCGGTCCCGAAAGGCACCCGGCTGGAGGGACGTGGAGAAGGTACAACACGGGTGGTGTTGCATTCACTGAAATGTCCCCTTTGAGCCACCTTCTGGATGAAATAGAAATCCTCTCCTCCCTGTCGTCTGTTCATCCCTCCTTCCATGCAATACACCTCTGCATTCACTGCGAAACTGGAACCCACCGTATGGAATGCATTGGGGTATCCCGTAGAACGAACAGATTGCAGGTAGTAACGCAAATGCAATTCGTAACGGGTAATGGCCTCATACACAGAAGGGGGGAACTCGTTGTCAGAAGGTAATGTTTCTTTATACTGGGATGGCTCTTCAATGTGATCGGTTCCTGCCGTGTGGGATGCCTCTCCAGGGTAAGATGGAATTTTTGGGTGTGATATCTCATCTTTGTGAGTGTCTCCTGCTGGTTGGGACGCCTGTTCAGTGCGGATTGGAGCTTCTGATTGTGGTACTTCTTCAGGCAAAAGAGGGTGTTCAAAATAGACAGAACATCCATCACATCGAGATTCCCTGAAATGTTCCACCAGGGCCTCCAGGTAATTGGGTTCCACCACCGCATCGGCATCCATGGATGCGATAATCCCATCCTTTATCCCAATCTTACTAAACCTTCGAACGGCTTCATCCATCAGGATCTTTCGTGCCATTCCCACCCCTGCCTCTTTCTTTGTGAAAGAGTGATCCAACCACACGTGAAAATTAACTGAAGGATGCGGATGATCTGCGATCCAAACCAGCACAGAATCGTACGTAACCAGGTTCTGCTTCAGGATGGACTCATCCGCATCGGCCGATGCGTTGATCAGGATCAATACTTCGGCGCGAAATCCAGGGAGGCTGCATTGAAAAAAAGAATCCAGGCATCTTTCGAGCCCGGATTCTTGATGTACCGGAATGGTAACAATTATCTTAAGATCGGGATGAGGTTCGGTTTCGATGAGCTTATCCCGCAAACCAGCCTTCAGCAGGTATGCATCGGCAAAGCCCACTACTCTATGTCAGTTCCCGGTTTGTATTTTTCATTTAGTCCTGCTACCACTTCAGCAGTGATGTCATAGGGTTTGGCACCATATATAAGGTTGCCTCCGAACTGGTAGGAATATACATAGCTGTATCCCCTCTCTTCGCTCAACTCAGCCACATAACGCTCGATCATATCCAGCATCTTCCGGTTCTTCACCAGACCCTCTTCCTGCAATTGAGCAGCATACTGGTTCTGAAGGGTCATCAGATTCTGCTCCTCTGAGGCCAGCTGTTGCTGAAGTTGTTCAGCTTCGGTACGAGTAACTAATCCACGCTGGATCTTATATTGTGCATCCTGAACACTTTGATAAAAAGTCTCGGTACGACCCGCAAAATCGGTTTCAAGCTCGGATTGCTTCTGACCCATTTCCTGCTGGTAATCATAGTAGAGGTCCCACTGTGACGTGACAGAATCCATGTTGAAATAGGCAATGCTGATATCGGAAGGATCAACGATTTCGATTGCATCTGCATTTTTAGAACTACCCTCTTTCTTTTCATTGTCTGAAAACATGAAAAAGAAAAGAACAATGACAGCTACTCCAAGGACTACATTCGTAATAAGGTTTGCAAGTTTCATCTGATATCCTGATTATTTGTTTGTTATCGG
>CAZURA010000049.1:3599-33080 GCA_964622985.1 uncultured Bacteroides sp.
ACAAATATAGTAGAAAAGTTTAGAATAGAGGATATATTTTTTGGAAGATGACGCTGATATCTGTGGCTTTGGTACATTAACAAACAGATCAACGTAAGCGATTAATCCTCCTCCCGTTTCTATAGGGGTTCAGAGTTATGCGGGAGGGGGATTTCGTTTTTCCGGAACCCATTCAATCACCTCTTAACGGGATGCTCTTTCCGGTAGATCTCTGCCACATGTTCGATGACCTCTTTGATGGGCCTGAACTCTATTCCGATGGCATCCCTTATCTTTTCATTGGAGAACCGGTTTTCCCCATAGGCAGCCATAACATGCTCAGAAGTGATGCGCCGTCTTCCCGTAAATGCACCCAAAAAGGAGTCAAACCGTGCAATAAGACTCAATGTAGAAGGTGAGACTGGTTTGAAGGAGGAGTTTCGTCCAAGCGAGCGGGCAATTTTCTCAAATATCTCCCTAAACGAATCATCCTCCGAATTCACAATAAAGCGTTCGCCTGAAATTTCCGAATTCATCAGACTCGTCATGGCTGACACTACATCCCGAATACCCACATATCCTGTCACCCCGGGCGTAGCATATCTGAATCCTCCGTCCACCCGGCTGAACATGGCTGAACTTCCCTTGTTCCAAAATCCAGGCCCCAGGATAATGGTGGGGTTAATAATAACAGCTTTCAGACCCTCTTCCATCCCTCTCCATACTTCCATCTCCGATTTGAACTTGGAGACCGAGTAACCGGTACTATGTTTCGTCCGGGCCCAAATCATCGTTTCAGTGGCCGGCGATCCTTCAGGAGCCCTCCCTATGGCAGAAGAGGAGGAAACGTGCAACAGTTTGTCCACACTGGTCTCCAGACAGGCGTTTACAATGTTTGCCGTACTCTGCGTATTGAATTCGATCATCCTCTGGCGGTCGCTCGGTTGAAATGAGACCTGAGCCGCACAATGATATACCTGGTCAATGTCTATCATCACCCTCTCCACCTCCGCATAATTCGTCAGGTCGATATCCACCCAGTCGATCAATTTAAACAAATCGTCAGCTTCACTGGAATAGTAAGAGAATACACGCTTTACCTCCTCCAGGTCAGAAGAAGAACGCTTCAGAGCCACCACCTCCTCATGCTCTCTCACCAACTCAAGCATCAAATGAGATCCCAGTAGACCACTCCCACCAGTAACTAAAATCATCTCAGTTCAGGATTTTTGGTGAAGATACAATAAATAGGGATCTACGATGAACGAGCTTTCTTAAAGAGTATATTTCCCCAGGCTTTCCAGAAGTAGCTCCATTGTGTGCGCACAGGGTGTATCTCATATGCCTTCAGGTATTTCAACTCAGAAGCCTGGATCTCATCCAATGTCTCCGGTAAATCCACATAAAAAGGAGGAATCAGCCCCGGTTTGTACTTTGTACGTTTCTCCTGTAGCTCTTCGGAGTAGAGACTGAAATAGTGATTGCTCAATGGCCGCACCCCCACCAGTTTCATATCACCTTTGAATATATTAATCAACATGGGTACCTCATCAATCCAGAATTTTCTCAGTATGGCCCTTGAGGCGGCAATCCGGAAATCGTTGTGGAACTTGCCATTACTTCCAAGGTTATTGCGTTCATGGACGTAATCTTGCAAGTACTCGGCGTAAGGATACATGGTCCGCAACTTGTGTACTTTGATTTCCTTGCCCCCTTTTCCAATCCTCCTGAGAGAAATGAACAGCCCATAGGTAGGATTGGTATCAAAGGAGGGATCCTTTATCCGCTTGGTAACAAAAAAATAGGAACCATTTACAAAACTCTCCTCGATGACCTCAAAACCACAGGCATACAAACGTCCTAATATCTCTGCCCTGGTCAGCACCCTGTTATTACCGCGAGTCAGAAAGAAATAGATACTTCTGGTTATGTAAAACTTCGGAAATACCCTCTTTATGATATAGTCGAATGTATACATGAACCAGTTGAATACCGGCGGGTATTTGGCCAGGATTCGTTTCCGCCGCATATCTGAGGTCTCCCCGCAGCCAATAAATCTTCCGTTCTGAGGGAGCTTATGGTTTACTGCCTCGAAATACTTGTTCAAATGACGTATATCATTGATCCTGCGAATATTGACTATGGTCTCATAATGGTTGTCAGGCTGACGTAATATATTAAACCGGGTAAGTGTGGCTGTGATCAGCACCTTTTCATCAGCAAGGTCCACATGTTTTTCAATGAACACTTCAGCTTTTTCCCCGCACTCCTCAATGATTGCCTGTCGCAGAGCCTCAGGTTCCGCATGCAGATGACTGTGGGTCACAGTTTCCTTCAGTTTCCGCAGATCAGTGGCAGTAGGTGGTTGCTCCAGAAAGGCTTTTGCAGCATCATATTCCGGAGAAACCAGAAGATAGGTGTATAAACTGAAGAACATCATCTCCACCATGGTAGCCACTCCGAAGGTCCCAAACACCATCATCCTGGAGAAAAATGTGGTATTGAATGCATAGATGATAAAGGCAACAAAGGCTAGTGCAATTAGATTTGGAAGGAGAATATTGCGAAACAGAAAAGTGGGTTTCTCTTTACGGATGATCTGGAACTTCTTAAAATAGAAGGAAGTAATCAACCATAGCGACAGGGTAACACCAAAGCCGATCAGATACCTTGTACTCATATAGGAGACCATCACCGGTTTCAGACCAGCCATCAAAACATAAGATCCTGATAATATAATCAGGTCTATTATAATCAGTCCGGTCTTGGGTCGAGTCATTAGTCAGGGTTAATACGTGAATTTATAAAGAATTCTTTAATCTGAAAGACTATTTGTTCCCTAAATAAGGTTGCAAATCCCAAGTTGCTGATCTAGAATTTAAATCGCAGATGGTAATCGGGATCCTGCTCAAGGATTCTCACACTCTCAGGCATATGTTCGATCATCCAGATCATGAACGAAGTAACATCAATTTTTTCTTTTAGCATCTCTTTACGAGCTCGTATAAACTTATCTCCGGATTTGGCTTCAAGAAGGAGCTTATCCAATTTAATGATCGAGGCTTCAATATCCTTCGGGTGATAATGAAATAGCAAACCATAAGCCTCCAATTCTTTGATGTATGAGAAGACTTCAGATCCGATAAATATGGCTGGAATACCCAGTACTGCAGCTTCTGCCGCCATGGTGGCACTATTCCCCCAAAAAACCCTGCATTGCAGAAGATCATTGTGGATATTCATGCTATCCGCCATTTGGATATCCTCAGATAATTCTGGTGGCGATGTTATTTCAGTAGATAGAATACACCTATAATTCTCGCTGTAGCTATTAATTATACCTATGATCTGAGAGAACTCAAGTCTGGATTCGAAGGTGTGGTGAATAGAGTCGGTACGAGTCAATCTAAAAAATAATGAATCACCTAGTTTGTCTTGAGGGAAATACTTTGGATGCAAATATGCCAGTTCCTTGAATATGGGAAGGCGGAAATGATGTTTATGGAATCTGGTTCCAAAGGACACAGGTGTGATCAAGTAGTCTATTCTTTTATGTATTGGATACAAACGAGGTGAAATATCGGTATCTAAGAAGCCTAAACTGGGTATACCTAAAAGCCTTGAAGATAATATTAAGTAAGGTGATGCAAGACTAACAGTCAGACCGGGTCTGAATCGAATCAATTGAATAAGTAATAAGAGGAGAACATATATTGCGTAAATATACTTTCCAACCAGTGTATGTCTTCCTTTACCCCAGCTTGTATAAGTTATTTTATGGTACTTCAATAAATCCTGCAGACAGTCCTTATCCCTGGCCATAATTCTGAGGGTATATCCTTCGTGCTTGAGCTTATCGAATACATTTTTATACAAGTGGAAATCTGCAGGGTGATTCAGATCGAAAAACAATCGCTTATTTCGTCCGGATTTATTCATGGCTTATTGCTCAATAACAAACTTATCGAAATCTTTTTTCAATTTGACTATAGATCATATTTAATATATTCGCATGTATGAAAAACCATTTTGAACGTGCAATCCATGCAGCAGTAAATGCAGGAGAGGCAATTATGGAAGTGTATGGGGAAGAAGATTTTGGGATCGAAACCAAGGCTGATGATACACCCCTCACGGTGGCTGATAAAAGAGCTCATGACATTATCATAGAAGCATTGGCAGATACCCAATTCCCTGTGTTAAGCGAGGAGGGTAAGAGTATTCCTTTTATGAACCGAAGCTGGTGGGATAAATTCTGGTTGGTTGATCCTTTGGATGGCACCAAAGAATTTATCCGGAGAAATGGAGAATTCACAGTAAATATTGCTTTGGTGGGAGGAGAGAAGGTGGAGTTCGGAGTTGTTTTTGCTCCGGTATTGAACGAGCTGTATATTGGAATTCCCGGAAGGGGAGCCTACCTCTGCAGAGATGAGAATTATTTCAAACAGCCTCTCGATTACCTGATTCAGTTTGCTGAGAAGCTTCCGGGCGACCATAACGATCAGGAACAATTCAGGGTAGTGGCCAGCCGGTCCCATTATAATGAAGATACAGACGCATTTATTCGCACACTGGATAGTCATGGGAAGAAGGTAGAACTGGTCAGTAAAGGGAGTTCACTAAAACTATGCATGATAGCTTCCGGAGAAGCCGATATCTATCCCCGGCTTGGACCTACCATGGAGTGGGACACGGCTGCTGCCCATGCAATAGTCAAAGCCTCTGGAAAGAATGTCTATAGAGCCGACACAGGAAAAGAATTGACTTACAATAAGGAAAACCTTCTGAACTCTTATTTCGTAGTAAAATAGTGGTTGCCTCATGCAACCTATGCTTTATAGATCAGGTCAATCTAATGCTCATCCATGATCAGTGAGAAGGAAATACTTGCTGGATGTATCAAAGGGAAGCAGTCTGCCCAGTGGGAGTTGTATCACCGGTACTCACGCTTGCTACTGGCGGTGTGCAACAGGTATGCAAAGGATCTGGATGAGGCGGAGGATATTCTACAGGAAGGATTTGTAAAGATTTTCCTGAATATCAAAAGGTTCAAGGGTGATGGGCCTCTATTGGCCTGGATGCGCCGCATCATGGTCAACACTGCCATTACCCATTACCACAAGATGTCGAAACACAGGTATCATGACGATGTTTCCGAAGTAAGTGAATCAAAGTTTGAAGAAAAAGGATGGGAAGAATCAGAATTTACAGAAGAAGAACTCTTCAAGATCATTCATCAGATGCCGGATGGATATCGTCAGGTGTTTAACCTTTATGCGATAGAAGGATATAAGCACCGAGAGATTGCAGAGATCTTAATGATAGATGAGAATACTAGCAAATCGCAATATAGCAGAGCCCGGAGATGGCTTCAGGAAAGACTTATAAAACTAAAGGAAGAGCGTAGTAAAAAGGATGAGTGAGAAACTCAATATAGAACAACTGGTCCAAAACAGGCTTGGAGATGCTGAACTTTCTCCTTCTCCAACTACCTGGAAAGCTATTACCAGAAAGCTTCGCTGGAAACAATTCCTGCGTTTTAATCCGGGTAAATTCAATATTTATTATGCAGGAGGTATTCTGCTTGTAGGAGCAGGAGTGAGCCTGATCCTTTTAGGGGAGAATGCTGATCCGGAACCTCTTAATGTCCCAACGGAATCTGTAGAAGCCGAGATAGCAGAAATAGCTAAGCAGGCAGCTTCTGAAGAATCCAATCCTTTAGAGACCGAAAAAGAAAATTCAGAGATAAACGCATCAGCGGATTTTTCGAACCAGGTTGCAAAGGAAGCAACAGTTGAGCCCAGCACGGAAGCACTTACAGAGCAAGATCGAGTGGAGCAAAACACGGAAGAAAAATATGCATTGCCTCCTGAACATCTGAGTCCCCTGGCGCAGGAAACCGAAGCTGAACATATCCCCTTCGCCTATTTTTCAAGTTCTGTGCAGTCGGGTTGTGCCCCTCTGGAGGTTCGCTTCTACAATCAGAGTAAGAATGCAACGAATTATAGATGGACCTTTGGTACGGGAGATGAAAGTTTAGAAGCTGAACCGGTTTACGTGTTTGATGAACCCGGACGTTACAGTGTTACACTGAATGCGGAGAATGGAGGCGGCCAACTCACAGTTTCAAAAAGACTGATCGAGGTACTTCCCGGGCCATCGGCCGAGTTCAAGATAGAAGAGGGTTTGGAAGGAGCAGAGAATCATGTGGTTCTGAACCTGATAAATTATTCCTCCTCAGCGACCAGTTACAACTGGTGCCTGGTGGATGAAAGGGGTGTGAATTGCAGTCAGTGGTCATCACTTGAATTCCAACCCTCCATTGAGTTAAAGCGCATTACACCCGGATCAAAGTCAGTTCGCCTTGAAGCAATTAATGATGAGGGATGCAGAGATACAGTGAGGGTGGATCTGCCTTTAAGGGTGGAGTCGTCCGAAGTAAAAATCAAGTTTGCTACAGCCTTTAGTCCCAACCCAACGGGTCCCGGAGATGGAAGCTTTTCTCCCCAATCGAAGCGAATCGATCTGTTTCATCCGGTATATGTAGAAGTACCTGTGGAATATCGCATGAGGGTATTTACCCGTAGAGGTGAGCTGGTATTTGAATCACAGGAAGTATATAAGGGATGGGATGGCTATATACATCAGGAGCAGGCACCCGGTGATGTATATGTTTGGATGGTGGAAGGAAGATGGGCTAATGGTCATCTTTTCAGCTACCACGGGGATGTAACCCTGGTCCAGAACAAATACTGGTAATTACGCAGGAATACTATTTTTGTATTACTGTGAGCCTTCCCAAACCCACCAGAGAACATTTTGTTCTGTTTAACATCCTAAAAGGGGACACTCCATCTGATCTAGAGGGGATTAACACTCAAGCATTATTTGATCTGTTTAAGAGGCACCGCCTTTTCCCACTGACGCAGGAAATTATTGGATTGTTGCCAGAGGACGAGCAGTTGAGGTGGAAGAAGGCTCTACAGTCCGGATCGCTTAGAACACTGCATCTAGTAAATAATTTGCAGGAGTTACTCAGGCTGTTTAATAAGCAAGGCATAAAAGCGATACCTCTGAAAGGTCCTGCCCTGGCATATATGCTTTATGGCGATTTTGGCCAAAGACACATGCGTGATCTGGACCTTCTTATTGAGAATGGCGATATTCTTGCGGCAGCTGAAGCCTTAAAAGACGCAGGATATACATCCTACATACCCTCCGGAGAATTGAATGAGGGGCAGTGGAGATATTACTTTCGCCACCAGTATGATATTACCTTAATAAGTTCTGAGTCAAGGAATATTATAGAGTTGCATTCCGGAATTGCCTACCCGGGTTTCCTGAATTCAGAAGTAACTTCACTTTTAGAAGATTTACAGGAATTGGAGCTACCCGGAATCAGCCTTTCTTGTTTGTCTAAGGAAAGCACCTTCCTGTATCTGGCTATTCATGGTGCACACCATCTCTATTTTCGTTTGTTTTGGCTGAGAGACCTGGCAGAGGCTTTGCAAAGGTGGGAGTTGGATCATCAGGTGATTTTTGACAAAGCCGGGCTTTTGGGAATTGAAAGAATGGTGGCTGTTAGCCTGAATCTGGCGCAATCCTATTTTGGGATTGAAATCCCAATAGTATGGAAGAAGTATTTAAAGGAGCACTCATCACTTATGAACCGTCTGGAGAAAATGTGTCACAGGATCATTGGAGACCCAGAATTCCTTTCACGCAGAAACAGACTGAATGTTCTATTCTTTACCCTGATGCTAAAGCCCGGGTTTAAACATAGGTGGATTTCGCTTAGCACCTTATTCCACAGGTGGTATATCAAAAGATTTTTATTGTGTTAATTAGAGCGTAATCCGGTCTATGATGGCATTGAAGATAAGGTCGACCGAGTCTTTGATGGTAGTCTTTGATGTATCAATCTCCACATCAGGGTTTTCGGGAGCTTCAAAAGGGGAGGAGATCCCGGTAAAGTCTTTGATGATCCCGGCCCTGGCCTTTTTATAAAGCCCTTTGGTATCGCGCTGTTCGCACACCTCCAGGGGTGGGTTCAGGAAGATCTCAATAAAGTCGTTCTCCCCAATGATATTTTTGGCCATCTGCCTGATTTCGTTGGTGGGACTGATGAAGGAGCAAAGCGTAATCATACCGGTATTGATCAGCAATTTGGAGACCTCGGCAATGCGCCTGATGTTCTCCAGACGGTCTTCCTGCTTGAAACCCAGGTTGTTGTTGATGCCTGAACGGATGTTATCGCCATCCAGCACCTGACAGAAAAACCTGCGGAAAAACAGCTCTTTTTCCAGATTGGCAGCGAGGGTAGTCTTTCCTGAACCAGAGAGCCCGGTAAACCATATCACTTTGGCACTTTGCCTGAGGATTTCTTCTTTTACTTTTCGGTCATATATTCTGTCAAATACGGGGTAGATATTCTTGGCCATTCTTAAATATATTAAAATCCATAATTCAATCCAATCCTGAAAGTGCTTGTCTTTCCATGGTATTCGGTGGGAGTCCACCTGTTCAGGTAACTTTCGTCACCGGTTACATTTCGCCACTCAAAACCCACTCTGGCATAGAGATCATTAATCAGTTGAACAGTGGCAAGTATCCCGGTGCGTGTGGACTTCCAGACTTCAGGTTCAAAAGGAGTAATACCATCCCGGGGCATGGTACCCAGGGCGGTATGATCCGGACCTTTCTGAGAATTGTTGTAGTAAGCCTTAATAGTCAGAGTCCGGAAGGGTTTGTATTCTGCTCCCAGGTAAAAGTCTTTGGCATTATCCTCTAGATAGTGCCCCAGGTTATACTGATTCGATTCAAAAGTAGTGGTGGGCACATAATGCATGAAGGTAAGCGCATTGGTCCAGGTATACTCCGCCCAGATCCGGGTGTTGTGCATGAACGTGGTGGATACACCTGCTTTATAGGACACGAAATTGTGCTCATCGCTGTTAAAGATCCGATCTACAGCCACTTCGTCCAGGAATACCGATCCATATAAATGGAGGTGCTTTAAATTCCTTGAAGAAACGGACAGGAACAACTGAGAATTCATGTTATCCACGCCGGCATTAAGTGTGTGGTCGATGGCCTTATAAAAAGCTACAGGCAGCAGGAAGGCAGCATGGGGATGCCGGTAGTCGTAGATTACAGAATTTCCAATGGAAAGCTGAAGACCCTGGGTGGGAATAAAGGTAAAAATGCTGGCTGCCATGTATTTGGGATGATATACCTCCCTGTAGTCGCTTCCATAGGCCGTGGTAGTAGTAAAGGAAAGGGTAGAGTCGACCACCTCTGAAACCAGGGCACCATGTACATAGGAGAAACGGAACCAGGGGGCTGGATTCATCGCAAGTTCCAGCCGGGGAAAGGCTGGAGTTCGTCCGGATAGAATATTTGCTCCGGCATTGTTTTCTCCCCAGGAAAATTGATCCATGATCAGGCCCACGTGTCCCCATTTCCATCCATAGCTAATGCCTGCCCTGACTTCCCAATAATCGCGTTTTCCGCCAGAGAAGATCTTGATATTGGAAGCTCCAATTCTTTGATTCTGAAAATCCCTGGCGGTAAGCTCGGTCGATTCGTGGTTATCTCTGAGAGATGCCCAGATAGCAAAATTTCCAATGGTCGAGGAAGCTTCCAGTCCATTCCACCAGTGATAGAAGGAACCGTTTTCATTCACCCATAGATCGGATCCGATGATGGGATTCACCGTAATCTGGAATAAGGAATCACGGTAATGAAATACATCAAAACGTTTTCCCTCAGGGGTATTCAGCCATAACCAGTTGCCACCGTTTATTGTAGTGTCTGTTACCGTAATATCTTTCCAGTAATCTTTCAGGTAGAAGTCCAGTTCTTTTTGTTGACGGGAATTGAGATCCATTCTGCCTTCATCAGCTTCCATTAACTTGGAGGCGATATCCTTGCGGGAATAAGGTTTTACTAAGGAATGCAGATCGATCACTTTCTGAGTAGCCAGTTCGTCCAAAAAATGATAGATCCCTTCGTTGGAAATGTGTGTAGGCAGGTATTGGGCATGAAGATTGGAGTTTGTGGCTGATCCCAGGAGTATCAGGGCCCAAACCAGGTATATGTAGGATGTTCTCAATTTCATGGTCCGCTACTTATATAGCATGCCTGCATTTTTAATTACTGCGATGCTGCCCTTTTCTTCCTGTATTAAAAGCTGTGCATCCTGTTCTGTGCACTTTTTAGCTCCCATTAGTGTACATACTTCCTCACTCAATGAAGTGACCATATGAATATCCATACGTAAGGTCTTTTCCAGCATAGCAAGAGCTGTTCCTGCATTGTTTTTATATTCAACTGCCAGCGCCTCAAAGATATTGTCCCGGTCCCCCAATTTGAAAATATCCATCAATGAGGGATTTCCGATACCGTCGCGACACTCTGCAAAGATGACCAATTTTCCGCCATCTTTCACAAAGGAAGAGGCGTTGTGGATGGATTTATGTGCCTGTATAAAGTTTATGTCTTTCGGGTGGCCTCCTGCGCTTGCAAGCACCAGGCCAAATATTTGATCCTGCTGCGATCTGAAAAATCCATCGTAGACCTTGGATGCTTTTTTAAAAGCCTGGTAATCTTTTCCCATATGCAATTGACATACCTGCTTGTGACTGTCCAGGATCGCATATATTTCCCATCGATCTGGGAGCATGGCTTCTATCTCCTCCAGGTCCCGGGCCAGGGGATTATGTTCCAGTTCTCCGGACTGACATTCTTTCTGTGTCCTATTATTCTCAAAGTCCAGGAAAAGGCTATGGTTGTGCAGAATAGAATCATAGGAACCCAGTCCCGGGAAAAATAATTTTCGTCCACCTCCAAAACCGGCAAAATAGTGATGCAAGATGGCTCCAAAAGATATTAGCAGGTCGTGATGAAACACAGATTCAGAGATCTTCACTGTCGTTCCGCTCGAAGTGATTCCCAAATCTCTGAATTTGTCATTTTTACTGTTGTGATGCAGGAAACGAAATTGCCGGTAGGTCTCTCCATAGCTCTGCAGGCATTCCTCCTCGCTTTGCCTGGGGTGGGTTCCGTAAGCGATATGAAAGATGATTTTATCTATTGATATCCCGGAATCCATAAGAAATGAAGTGAGGGTCGGAAGGTATATAGGATACTGGCACAATCGGGTCTTATCAGCCACCACAATTCCCACACTTTCAATACCTGAGGATTTGATCTGAATATGTAACCCAAGAAGCTTCCTAAAGTGTTCTGGAGAGGTCTGTATCTCCGGTTCGGTGTGTTCTAAAGAAAAAACGCCCTCGGGGAAGGTAATGGGGGCCTCGGTGGAACCGTACTTCATGAGAAATGGGGAATTGGATTAGAATTCGGGGCAGGGGACCATCCGAGCCTTGAGTTTCTTCCGGGTGGAAGTGAATTCGTAGGTGATGGAGACTTCATGTGCACCTCCTGTTGAGGAAACCAGGTTGGAAATGGTGAAGTCGTAGCTGTAGCCCACACGCAGGTTATTCATCTTGTATCCCACCAGGAATGCCAGTGCATCTCCTCTGGGATCCTTCTGAAAATCTTCATCGCTTCCTTTCAGGAAGGGGATTCCGCGGTACCAGAAGCCCAGCATAAGAGGGGCTTTGTACCAGTAAACACCCAGGACCATCTGATTGTAAACACCCTGATGTTGAAAATAGGCTGCCAGAGAAAGTGTTTCGTCAATGGGATTAAGCAAGCGGCCTTTCTTTACTATTTGATAACCCCCAAAAATGGTATATTTCATGGGAAGCCGTGCTTCGTTGTTGTATAATCCATAATTGGGTCTGAGCATATGATCAACGGTAAATCCAAACCATGCTCTGTCTGAATAGCCAAGGAGTGAGGCAGCAAAATCCACATCGGGTTTGAAATTATCCGTTGGGGGCTGCTCAATGGTACCTCCACCCGAACCACCACTGGTGAGCTGATCGTTCCAGACCAATTTATAGTAGTCTATTCCTTGCTGAGTGTAGTTGAAATGGATGCCTGGCCGTAAATGTAACTCCTTGTTGATTTTGATATCGTAGGAATAGAGAACTCCTGCATTCAGAATACCCAGATCGCCTGATCCGGCCACATCGCGCATAATTAATACCCCAACACCACTATTAAAATTTTCGAAGAAATGGTCGTAGGCAAAGCTATAGGAGACAAAAACGTTATTAAGTTCGGGCCACTGATTTCGGTATACGGCAGAAACACGATCCTGTGTAGTAGCACCTGCAAAGGAAGGAGCCAGATATAGTGGATTTGCATAGAACTGGGTGAATTGAGGGTCCTGACCCTTAACTAAGGAAATCAAGCCAATCATGTATATGACCAGTGCAAGTCGCTTCACTAAAACAGGCGTATTAGTCTAATAAATGTAATAACTTTTTCGGAACCAACTTAAGAGCGGTTCGATATTAATCCTTACGTGGAAACCACGCAATTGTTACATTACTTCAAATACAGCAGGTATTATTCGGCAACGTGGTTATTAGCTTCGCTAAAAATCCCAGGTTGCCTCATAACACCTCCTGTATATAATACTCTTCTAATCAATTACTGGGCCCGTTTCCACAGGAGGGTAATGTCGCCCGCCATGGAGTCTGGGGATCCGTTTTTGTAGACCAGGGTGACTTTCCAGAGATAAACTCCCTGTACGGCCAGTGTGCCTCTGATGTACCCATCCCAACCCTTATTAATATCGTGGCTCTGGAATATCAGTTCACCCCAACGGTTGTAGATGTACAGGTGGTACTCATCCACTTGTTTATTCACACCCGGGAAGAAGATAGAGTTGGCCACGTTTGGATCGAGGTTGGGATCGTTAGGATCCACATATCCACCGTTAGGTCCACTTGGGTCGGGTCGGAATACTGTCGGGAACTCAATCTCACCGGCTGGTATTACCTTCACTGCGGGCAGAGTAATACTGTCGCTACAGTGCTCGTTCCAGGCCACTAACTTAACATCCTTCCATCCTTCGGTAAAGTATACGTGAGATGTGTCTGCAGCATTTGAGAAGTTATTAGGTGCTGGCGTACCATCCTCGTAATAGTCTCCAAAGTCCCAACGATAGTTCGTAGCTCCCGCGGTCAGGTTAAAGAACCTTACTGGCTTGTCTTTAACGAATACCGAGTCCGGTGCTGAGTTAAAGGCCACATTGGGCGTCTCATACACATTGAGTGTATAGGATGCATAGGCAGTTCCTCCGGGTCCGGTTGCCTGTAACCTGACGGTCATTTCGCCCGGATCGTAGAAGGTATGCGAAGGATTCTCCTGAGTAGATACGTATCCGTCGCCAAAGTCCCACAGATAGGTGGTAGCAAACTGTGAACGATTCACAAACTGTACCTCCAGAGGTGAGCATCCGCTGGGTGGCTGCTCAAAGTCGGCAATGGCCGGAGTCGGGTGGATCACAATGGATGTACCCACACTGTCGATACATACGCCGTTGTTCACATAGAACTTAACCATGTAAGTGCCCGGTGCATCATAAGTATGCTCGGGATTCTCCTGTGTGGAGGAATTCCCGTCACCAAAGTCCCACTGGAATGTCCAGGGACCTGGAGTGGTGGTGTTGGTGAAATTCACCGTGGCATTGGGATAAGTCTGTATCATGGGTACTGCGGTGAAGTTTGGTGCCGGGATGGGCTCTACCGTAATATCCATAGTCGCTGTATCCTTACATCCATAGAAGGAGGTTGTGATCAGCTGAGCAGTATGTACATCCTGGGCAGTGGTGAAGTTTTCATACATATGATATGCCAGATAACTTCCATCCAGAGGAGCAGAGCCATCGCCAAAGTCCCATTCGTAGCTCGCACCACCCGGAGTTGACATAAAGGAAACATTCAGTGGGTGACATCCTTCGGATGGATCCGCATCAATAACCGCAACAATCTTAGGATAGATAGTAACCACACTTCTCGCGGTATCGCGGCAATCGTTATCCGAAATGGCTTCCATAAAGACATTGTAATAAGCAACCTGTCCGTCCGGATTGGTATTATCAAATCCATGTACCGGATCTCTCAGCGGACTTGTAGTTCCGTCGTCAAAGTTCCACAAGAAGGATGTTGCTTCGGCTGATGAAGTATTTGTAAAGGTTACATCAACGTAGCCACAAGTAGGTACTGCATCAGATGTAAACTGGGCAGTAGGCCGTTCATTCTCAATGGTCACGTTATCGGTACCCATACATCCGCGGTCATCAGTCACTGTGTAAGCAAGAGCATATTGTCCTTTCACAATGGTCTCAAAGTCCACCACCTGGTCGGTGCTTGAGCTCAACGGCCCGACTGCACCTGTCCACTGGTGATCGGTATAGCTTCCTGATCCTCCCACAGGGCTACCGTCCAGGGTGAGCACATCCCCACCGCAAATCAGCGGATAGTCGGGATGAGCAGTAAGCGGAGTAATGGTCGGTACCGGGTTGTCCCATACGGTAAGCGTTACTGGTATGGTGTATACCGGCATACAGGATGTAGAAACTTCCAGCTGATATTGCCATCCGTTCATGCTAACGGCTGCATTAGAAACAGATAGTTGCTCTGTGTTGGTACCCAGATGATTGACATCATCGGACAGAATCACAAATCCACTACCGTCGTTACGGTCCACATACCACTGGTAAACCATGCCAGCCGGGCCACTGGAGCCTGCAGTAAATAAGGCACTGCCGTTTTCACAGATGGCATCACTGACCGGTTGCGTGGTGATCACCGGATTGGGCTCCACCAGCAGGATGGCCAGGTCGGAGCTTTCTGAAGGTGCACAAACTCCGGAAACTACTACTCTGTAAGGATAACCAGTTTGAGCCACCTGGGCATTCAGCAGGGTCAGAGTATCGCTATCAGCTCCGCTGTACTCAACTTCGGCAGGTAGAATATTCCTCATACCTCCGCCATCGTTAACCATCCACTGGTAGCTCAATCCGGTTCCCTGTGCATCCACACCAAAGCCGGCGGGAGTATTCTCGCAAACTGAGATGGATTGTGGCTGGGCCATTATTTCCGGGGCAGTCTGCACGGTCAGCAGAACTTGTACAGATTGTACAGGTACTCCGCAGGTTCCAGAAATATTCACCCTGTAGAGGTTTCCATCCATGGTACGGTCCACGCTGAACAAGGTCAGTCGCTGGGTGGTTGTTCCCACATACAGTCCTCCGTCACTCAGGTCGTTCCAGTTGGTTCCGTTATCGGTACTTTCCTGCCACTGGTAGCTCAGATCCTCGCCGGTGGCCTGCACCTCGAAGATAACATTGGTGAACTCACAGAGGGTAAGGTCTGCAGGTTCTGTACCGATCTCCGGCGGATTATTCACATAGAGGAAGACCATGTTGGATTGAACCGGAGGTGTACAAGAGCCTTCGATTCGTACATAGTATCTGTACCGGTGCTGATTCCGGTCAGCTCCTGTAATCTGAAGTGTAGGTGTGCCCTGTCCGCTGTAGATGCCACCGTTCACTATGGCATTGGTGCTGACCCCGTCGTTCACGTACCAGGTGTAAACCAGGTTGTCACCCGTGGCATTCACGGTGAATGCAGCATCGTCTCCTTCACAAATGGTGGAGTCTTCGGGCTGGTCGGCAATAGCCGGGGAAATCTCCACATCCAGGGTAACCACAGCTGTAGTATCAGCGGTTCCGCAATTGGAAGCGATCATCCGGTACTGGTAATTATCCATTCCGCGGAGCGCACTGAAAATCCTCAGGCTATTGGTCACGGATCCGGAATAGGTTCCGCCATCGGTCACGTTGCTCCAGGTACTGCCGTCGTTTACTTCCCACTGGTAGCTCAGGTCAGATCCTGTGGCTGTGGCATCGAAGGTCACCATGCTGTATTCGCAGGTGGTCACATCTGCAGGATCGGCTGTAATAACCGGCAGGTCGCGAACAGTCACTGTGGCAGATCCATTCAGGTAGCCTGAAGGATCGAGGACTTCACATCCATTGCTGTCAGTGATCCGTAGCAGCCTGTAGCTGGTGGTAAGGGCAGGGGATACTATGATATCCTCCCCGCTGTTGTAATTCGTTACCACACCGTGATTCTCTATATCCAGCTCAAAGGGGCCCACTCCTGAGCTGAGTGCCACATTCAGGATCGATGTTTCACCCGGGCAAATGGTTGCTCCTCCAGTCAACAGGCCGGAAGGCAGGGGATTCACAACCACTTCCAGGGTGTCGGAGTATTCAGCCGCACAGAGTCCCGAACGCACTTCTCTCCGGTAATAGCTGGTTGTGGCCAGGCCTGCAGGCACATCATAAGTAGCAGCTGTGGCGATAGGAATATTTGTATAGGGTCCTGCCGGAGTAGAAGCCATCTGCCACTGGTAGGTATATCCTCCGGGTCCGCCCGATGCAGGAACCAGCTCGGTGAAGGCAGCCGGATCGTCGCCGAAGCAGATAACCTGGTTGGCTTCAATATCGCCGGGTAACAGCGCAGTAGGCTGTGTAAATGTTATGGTGGCATCGATCTGACAACCGTTGGCATCTGTAACCCTGATGGTAACTATACCAGCTCCTGCTGCGAATATGCTCTGGGAATTGAATCCTGGTGCTGCCAGTAAGGCGCCGGCTGTATTTGTTACCTCTGTAAAGGTATAAGGCATGGTACCTCCCACGGCGTAGAAAGCACCTGTTCCGTCTGTATCTCCAAAGCAATCCAGAAGTATATCAGCTGTAGGATTCAGTTCAAGAACTGAAGGCTCGGTAATATCAAAAGGTATAAGGACCGTACATCCCTGGGCATCTTCCACGGTAATGGTGTAGGATGCTGCGGAAAGCCCGGTAAAGGTACCGGAAGCCTGCCAGTTGGTCCCACCGTCAATGCTGTACTGGTAAGGAGCGGTTCCACTACCTGCGTTGGCTTCTACACTGATCTCTCCGTCGCTGAGGCCGTTGCATGAAACCATGCTGGTGCTAAGGATAGAAGCAACCAGCGGTGTGGGCTGGGTGATGTTCACTCCCACCGGGAATGTACAACCGTTGATATCCCTTACCTGCACTATGTAAGCAGCTGCTGGCAGGGCATTGAAAGTACCCGAGGCCTGCCAGCTGGCTCCTCCGTTGATGCTGTATTCGTAAGGTGCGGTACCTGTCCCCGGTGTGGCTTCCACAGTCAGGGAACCATCGGCTGCACCGAAACAGCTCACATCGGTCCGGGCAGTTTCTGTGGCAAACAGTGCCACGGGCTCGGTCAGGGTGATGCTGGCTGAGATCTCACATCCGTTCACATCGTTGACCCTCAGGTAATAGTCACCCGCTATCAGGTTGATAGCAACGGCCGTAAACTGACCCAGGGGAACGGTATAACCGGGATCGGTATACCAATTGTAATAGTAGGTGCCTGTACCGCCGGATACCGTAGCAGTCACTTCGCCGTCAGCCGCACCGTTGCAGGAGATATCCTCCCCGTTGTAGTTGCTGGTGATGCTAAGGCTCAGACTAAGGGCCGGAGGCTGGGTCACGGTGACAGAAGTGGATGCTGTACATCCGTTCTGATCGGTGACCTCTACCCAGTAGGTTCCGGCTGCCAGGTTGGTGGCGGCAGGTGTGGTCTGGCCGATGGGACTGCTAAGTCCGGCATCGTCATACCAAATATAGGTATAGGTACCTGTTCCTCCTGCAGGAGTAGCCAGAACGGCTCCGTCGCTGGCCCCGTTGCAGCTTATGTCTTCTCCGTTGTAATCGCTGTTCACAGCTGCGGTAACACTAAGCACCGGAGGATCTGTGAGGGTGACCGAAGCCGAGGCGGCACATCCGTTCACATCGGTGGCCTCCACCCAATATGTTCCAGCTGCAAGTCCGGTAGCCGTGACCGTGGTCTGACCTATGGGGCTGGTGAGGGCAGCGTCGTCATACCATACGTAGGTAAAGATTCCCGTTCCGCCGGAAGGATTGGCCGTGACCTCTCCGTCGGCTGCTCCGGTGCAGGAGATCTGACTTCCGTTGTAAGAACTGCTTACATTGGCTGTCACTGCAACCACTGCAGGTTCCGTAATGATTACACTGCCCGAGATGGTACATCCGTTTTCATCGGTGACTTCGACATAGTAAGTACCGGCGCCCAGTCCGGAGGCTATAGCGCTTGTCTGCCCGATAGGACTGGTCAGAGCCGAATCGTCGAACCATTCATAGGAATACAAGCCGGTTCCTCCACCTACAGTGGCTGCGGCTTCTCCGTCAAGTGCTCCATTACAACTGATATCACTTCCGTTGAAAGAGCTGCTTACTGCCACACTAAGTGTCAGGGCCGGGGGATCTGTCAGAGTAGCACTGCCTGAAGTCTCACAGCCATTGGCATCGATCACACGCACGTAATAGGTGCCTGCTGTCAGGTTGACTGCAGTGGCTGTGGTCTGTCCAATGGAAATGGTCATTGCCGCATTGCTATACCAGATGTAACTATAGGGCCCTGTTCCGTCAGCCGGCGTGGCTGTCAGTTCACCATCGCTGGCACCGGCGCAGCTTATATCCGCCCCGTTGAGGTTACTGGTAACTGCTACAGATACGCTTATGGCAATGGGTTCAGTGATTGTCACACTGGTGGATGCAGTGCATCCGTTCTGATCGGTGACTTCCACCCAGTAAGTTCCAGCTGCCAGGCCGGTGGCAATATAATTGGTCTGGCCAATAGGACTGGTCAGAGCCGCATCGTCGTACCAAACATAGCTGTACACACCTGTTCCACCAGCAGGAGTGGCTGTGACCTCTCCGTCGGATGCTCCAGCACAACTCACATCTTCCCCGTTGTAATCACTTGTAACAGCTGCAGTAACGCTGAGGACCGGAGGATCGGTCAGGGTAACGCTGGTGGATGCGGTACATCCATTTACATCAGTGACCTCTACCCAGTAAGTCCCTGCGCTCAGTCCGGTGGCCGCCACAGTGGTCTGGCCAATGGGACTGGTAAGAGCTGCATCGTCATACCAGACGTAGGTGTATACACCTGTCCCGCCTGAGGGGCTGGCCTGGACTTCTCCGTCGGCCGCTCCGGCACAGCTGATATCTGCACCATTGTAAGAGCTGATAACAGCAGCTGTAACAGTCAGGGCCGGGGGATCGGTCAGGGTCACAGCGCTTGAAGCACTACAACCGTTCAAGTCGGTGACCTCTACCCAGTAAGTTCCTGCAGTAAGTCCGGTAGCTGTTGGAGTAGTCTGTCCAATGGGGCTGGTAAGTGCCGCATCGTCATACCAGACATAGCTATAGGCACCCGTTCCACCTGCCGGGCTGGCAGTCACTTCACCATCGGCTGCTCCGACACAGGAGATCTCGCTTCCGTTATGGTTGCTGGTCACTGCTGCAGTGACTGTGACCACATCAGGTTGAGTAACTATCACACTACCCGAAATAGTACAAGCGTTTTCATCGGTTACCTCTACCCAGTAGGTTCCTGCACCCAGACCGGTAGCAGTAACCGTAGTCTGCCCGATGGGGCTGGTAAGCGCGGCATCGTCAAACCACTCGTAGGTATATATTCCGGTTCCACCTCCCACAGTGGCTGTGGCCTCTCCGTCCAGTTCTCCGTTACAACTGATATCGCTTCCGTTGTAAGAGCTGGTCACTGCCACACTCAGGGTCAGTGCCGGGGGATCGGTCAGTGTTCCGTTTCCTGAAATCTCACAACCATTGGCATCGGTGACGCGCACATAGTAGATACCTGCGCTCAGGTTGACAGCGGTGGCTGTGGTCTGACCAATGGAAATGGTCATGGCCGCATTGCTGTACCATACGTAGCTGTAAGGAGCGACACCGTTGGCAGGAGTGGCGGTAAGTTCACCGTCACTGGCACCCACACAGGATATGTCTGATCCGTTGTATGAGCTGGTGACTGCCACAGATACCGAAACTGCTATGGGTTCCGTCAGGGTCACACTATTGGAAGCAGTACAACCGTTTACATCAGTAATTTCCACCCAGTAGGTTCCTGCGCTCAGGTTGGTGGCCGTCTGGGTCGTTTGACCAATAGGACTGGTCAGCGCTGCATCATCGAACCATTCATAAGTATAGGCGCCTGTACCTCCGGCAGGAGTTGCCAGGGCAGTTCCGTCAGATGCTCCGTTGCAGCTGATATCCTCTCCGTTGTAATCGCTGGTGACTGCAGCAGTTACGCTAAGCACCGGTGGATCGGTCAGGATAACACTTGCAGATGCATTACATCCGTTCACATCGGTGACTTCTACCCAGTAAGTCCCGGCAGAAAGACCCGTGGCTGTTACCGTAGTCTGCCCGATGGGGCTGGTGAGTGCTGCGTCGTCGTACCAGGCATAGGTAAATACCCCGGTACCTCCTGAAGGAATGGCTGTAGCTTCTCCGTCCGCTGCTCCGGCACAGGAAATATCGCTTCCGTTGTAATCGCTGCTGACAATGGCACTTACGGCCACCACGGCAGGTTCGGTCAGGGTTACGTTCCCGGATATGGTACATCCGTTGACATCGGTGACCTCTACCCAGTAAGTCCCGGCACCCAGTCCGGTGGCTGTAGCGGTGGTCTGCCCGATGGGGCTGGTAAGTGCCGCATCGTCGTACCACACATAGGTGTAGGCTCCGGTGCCACCGCCTACAGTGGCGGTAACCTGGCCATCCAGTGCTCCATTGCAGGAGATATCACTTCCATTGAAGTTGCTGTCAGTGGTGATGCTCAGGGTCAGAGCCGGGGGATTGGTCAGTGTTGCATTTCCTGTAGTCTCACATCCGTTGGCATCGATGACCCTAACATAGTAGGTGCCTGCTGAAAGATTTACTGCTGTGGCTGTGGTCTGACCAATGGTAATGGTCATGGCCGCATTGCTGTACCAGATATAACTGTAGGCTCCGGTTCCTCCGGCAGGGGTGGCTGTAATTTCCCCATCGCTGGCACCTGCACAGCTTAGGTCGGCGCCATTAAAATTGGAACTTACTGCCACAGCTGTGGATAGTACGGTCGGGTCGTTTAAGGTCACGCTGCTGGAAGCAGTACATCCGTTGATGTCGGTAACCTCCACCCAGTAGGTGCCAGCAATTAAGTTGGTGGCTACCTGGGCAGTCTGTCCAATGGGACTGGTCAGGGCGGCATCGTCGAACCATTCAAAGGTATAGGCCCCGGTACCTCCTCCCGGCAATACGGTGGCGAATCCGTCGGAGGCTCCGTTGCAGGATATGTCTGCCCCATTATAGTTGCTCGAAACAGAGGCCACTGCGGTGACAGGTGCAGGTGCCGTAAGGGTGATGGTGCCTACAATCTCACAATTGTTCACATCGCGTACACGTACCCAGTAATCACCGGCAGCCAGACCATTAGCCACCTGGGTGGTGATGCCTGTACTAATTGTTAATCCAACATCCTCAAACCATTCGTAGGTATAAGCTCCGGTCCCGCCTGAGGGCATGGCCGTTGCCTGTCCGTCGGAAGCTCCATCGCAGGTAATATCTTCCCCATTATAGTTGCTGGTCACATTCACTGTCACTGCCAGGGCAGTGGGATCGGTCAGTGTGGCAGAAGCTGTTGTAGTACACAGGTTGATATCGGTGACCTGCACCCAGTAGGTCCCTGCAGCCAGTCCAGTGGCGGTGGCTGTGGTCTGACCCGTGCTGATGGTAAGTGCCGCATCCTCGAACCATTCATAACTGTAAGCGCCGGTTCCCCCGGCAGGGGTTGCCGTAAGGGCTCCGTCTGAGGCCCCGTTACAGGAGATATCGGCTCCATTGTAATCGCTGCTTACAGCAGCTGATACAGTCAACAGGGGCGGATCTGTAAGGACCACGTTACCGGTGGTCTCGCATCCGTTACCATCGGTCACGGTCACATTGTAGGTCCCGTCCTCCAGGTTGATAATGTCTTCTGTATTTGCCGTATAACCGTTGGGCCCTGTCCACTGGTAAGAATATGCAGGTGTACCCGAGAGGACCTGCAGATCGATTTCTCCATTGAAGTCACCCGTGCACAGAGGATCTGTCCCGGTCAGGTTGATCACTGCAGGAATATTCAGGGTGATGATTGCAGCTCCGGTCAGGGTACCAGTACACCCGTTTCCATCTGTAAGGGCAGTCAGCGTGTAGGTAGTGGTGACTGCCGGGGATACCGTTGTGGTAAATACTACAGAAGGATGATTGGTGATGCTCACCGGGGTGGTTCCATCGGTATAGGTGAAATCGAATGGTGGAGTACCGGTGAAGGACATGGTCAGAACGGTGCTTTCACCCGGACAGATATCCGTGGTTCCTGACATATCCCCTGTAGGAGTCGGGAAAACCCCAACCACAGCGGTTCCGCTGCCTGTACCCGTACAGGTGTTGGCATCAGTTACGCTGGTGATAGTGTAGCTTCCCGCCTGATTCACATTCAAGGTATAGGGATTATCTGCAGTAGCAATGGGTGCCTGATCAGCTCCGTTCCTTGCATGGATAAAGGTCCAGGGTCCGCTTCCTGTAAAGCTTACCTGCAGGGGCTGATCTCCCCCCTGGCAGATATTTCCTCCATTGCTGATGGTGGCAGTTGGTAATGGATTGACAGTTACTGCAAAGGGATTATGAGCAGTAACACAACCAGCTGCTGTGGTTTCGATCACTGAGATCGTTCCTCCGTTGTTTCCGAAGAGGACTGTAATGGAACTGGCAGAAGGATCGCCCTGGATGGCCGCTCCGGCAGGTATGGTCCAGCTGTATACCGATCCAACTCGATCGGTCACATTGTAGGTATGGGTGGATTGAGCGCAAACCACCACGTCGCCAATGATGTTTTCAGCAGGTACGGGTTCGCTTACGTCCACGGTCAGGCTGACCAGGTCGCCCGGACAACCCAGGCTGTTGGTCTCTACCACTGTAATATCACCGCTTCCAGCCACCAGAGCAGCATCAATGATGATGATGTTGGTACCGAAATCAAAGGTCTTGGTACCTACTGAAGCCGGTACGGTCCAGGCATAGGTGGATCCAGGATGGGAGTCCACGCTGTAAACCAGGTTGGTTTCTCCCGCACAAACCTGATCATCTCCCACGATGGGCAAGGTCACAGGCTGCGGTTGTATGGTGGCAACCACATCGGTCGGTATACCCACACATCCCAGTCCGGATGTCGGAGTAATAGTATAGGTGGCCGTGATATTGGCGCCGCTGTAATTCTGGATAGCATCATTCAGGTGGATGGTACCCGCAGGATCTGCCGCCACATTGGTCCCGGCGGTTCCCTGTCCGGAGAAGTCCGACATTACAGGTACAGGCCAGTCATAGGTTGTACCAGCAGGTGTATTGGGAGTCAGCAGCAGTATTTCGTATCCGATGGGCACCTGGCTGCAGGCGATCGGATTTTGGCCTGGTACGATCACCGGTTCCGGGTGAATGGTTATGGTAATATCCACCGGATCGCCGACACAATCGGGTCCGAACTTGGGTACCACGGTAAATACAACATCCCTGTCAATGGCCGTCCGGTTGATATAGCGGTTATTGGTCAGGTAGTCCGCCAGCACGTTGTCCTGGGGAGTATCGTTGTTCCCTGCATTGGGCAGCAATGCCGGATCGATGGTCACAGCAGTCACCTCGTAACGGTCCGGAACAATGCTTCCGGGGGCTTCCTGGAGAGTAAGGCCGATGGCCAGATCGCTACATACGGCATCATCCAGGTTGGGATCCAGTACGGGCTCGGATCCGATCTGTATCACTACATCCACCGGATCTCCTACACATCCGTCGTAGTAGGGAGTTACCGTATAGGTTGCAGTGCCCAGTCCGCCGGTGGTGTTGATGTAGGTATCAGTAATATTGTTGGCTGAAGCCGATCCCCTTGCGCTACCGCCTGTAAAGCCGGCATCTATGGGATTCAGTACGGGTATGGGCCAGGTGAATGTTACATCTGGGAAGTTGAAGTTATCCAGCAGGATCTCATAGTTCAATGGATTACCCGAGCAGGCCGATTCCAGCTGAGCGGGCGTGATGACTGGTTCGGGTTTCACATTCACCGTCACATTCTGCACATTGCTGCAGCCATTGGCAGCCAGGGTGTATTCATAGACCACGGGGATGGTGGCTGATGTAATGTTTCGCAGGATTTCACCAGGATTCCCGGTTCCCGAGGTGGGTCCGGCCGGTGTAATTCCCGCCACATCTGCACGGGTCCAGTTAAAGGTAGTCCCGACCGTACCACTGGTGGGAACATAACTGAACAGCGTATTGCTGCACAAATCGGCAGGAGTCAGTGTGGACGACAGGGTAGGAGTGGGGTAAACGGTGACCGTTACATTAAAGGGAGCACCAGGACAAGTACCGGAAAGGGGAGTTACCGTATAGGTAGCTGTCTGAGTGGAACTTGTGGGATTATTCAGCGTTCCGCTAATGTTTGCCTGTCCACCGGCTGCCACGCCTCCGGTCATTCCACCTGTAACGCTTGGTGCAAGCCAGCTGTAGGTGGTTCCGCCGGGAACTATGCCATCAGCTCCGTCAGCAGGAGTAAGCGTAAAGGTGCCGTCATCGCAAATGGCATCTGTCAGATCGTTTATGGCCGGAGTTGGATTCACCGTCACAGTTACTGTAAAGTCTGTACCCGTACAGGATCCGGAAACTGGTGTTACGGTATAGGTGGCGGTTTGAACTGTATTGGTGGGATTGTTCAGTGTGCCGCTAATATTGGCTTGTGTAACCCCTGCAGCCCCACCAGTGAGTCCGCCGGTTACTACGGGCGCTGGCCAGCTATAGGTGGTTCCAGCCGGAACAATTCCATCCACTCCGTTGGCAGGTATCACTGTAAAAACAGTTCCGCCACAGGTTGTTGCAGCTAGATTGTTGATGGCCGGAGTGGGATCAACAGATACAGTCACTGTAAACTGAGCACCAGGACAAGTACCGGAAAGGGGAGTTACTGTATAAGTAGCTGTCTGAACAGAATTGGTCGGATTGCTTAGAGTCCCGCTGATATTTGGCTGTGCTGCCCCGGCAGCTCCCCCGGTAAGACCGCCTGTGACTACAGGAGCCCCCCAACTGTAAGTAGTCCCTGCCGGAACAATACCGTCGGCTCCGTTGGTAGGTGCTACGGTAAAGGGAACATCATCGCAGACGGTGGGAGTGAAATTATTGATTGCCGGGGTAGGATTCACTGTTACGGTCACAGTAAAGTCATTCCCCGTGCAGCTTGCAGTCTCAGGAGTCACAGTATAGGTGGCAGTCTGGACCGTGTTCGTTGGATTGCTGAGAGTTCCGCTTATATTGGCCTGCCCGGATGCAGCCACTCCTCCTGTGAGTCCGCCAGTCACTACCGGTGCACCCCAGCTATAGGTGGTACCTGCCGGAACAATGCCATCGGCCCCATCCACCGGTATTACTGAGAACGGATCGCCCCCGCAGATGGTGGGAGTGAAGTTGTTGATGGCCGGAGTAGGATCTACCGTTACGGTAAAGGTAAAGGGAGTCCCCGGGCATCCAAGTATGGACGGTGTTATCGTATAGTCTACATTAATAGGGAGATTGGTAGTATTGATCAGCGTTTCAGAAATGGGATTGCTGGTCTGACCTAAAAGCGCCCCATTGGAGATTCCTCCAACAAGAGCCCGGTCCCAAGTAAAGGTAGCTCCTGGAGTAGAACTCGTAATGGTATAGGAGAAGGGAGTGTTGCTACAAAGCACCAGGGATGAAGCACTTGTAATTACCGCGGTTGGGGCTACTTCCACAGTAACTATCTCCGTATTACCCGCACAGGCTGTGACTCCAGGTCCGGCAGAAGTAATCTGGTAGGTCACTGTAACTGAACTAGTACTGTTATGTTGCAGCGTTTGTGCCAAATTATATACACCTCCTACATCTGTGAAATTCCCATCGGATGGAGAATTCCCGCCTATCCAGGAACTTCCGCCCGGCATATTGTCACTTACGGTCCAATCATAGATGGTACTAATTACTGTTGTGGTAAGGTCAATATCGGTATCATCCCCATTGCAGATGGGATCAGCATTGTTGGTGGCTGTGATAACCGGAATTTCAAACACTACTAGTCCATCCGGACTATTTAGAATTGAGCCAGCCGGACTAAGGCAAACATCCCTTGCAGTGATTAGGTTATAGTTATGTACGCCCAATCCAAGCCCGGCAATAGTCAGAGTGGTATCATTGGTATAAACATCAAATTCACCCGCCGGAGTATTATCCCCTGTGATTTCGTATGTGTATGGAGGTGCCCCACCGACTGAAAAAAGTTGAATAGTAGCATCCTCTCCTTCGCATATACTCGATCCCACTGTTATAGTTGCTGACACATATGCTGCCCCCACTGTAACGGTGATGGGTGTGCCGAGGCTTTCTGCAGGACAACCGTTGTCATCAACCGCTGAAACCATGGCATAGTCGGTATCCGCAAATAGGATACCGGTATTCTCATCGGTGCCACTCACGTAATTTGTCAGTGTTGTGTTTCCACCCGGTGTGGCTGAATACTCGAGATCGTAAGGTGCAACTCCTCCAGTCATTTCTATTCTGAAATTGTAACTCGCCCCTGAACAGATGGCGGCATCTTCCAGAATCTGTGCCAATTGGAATTGGGGATTTACTGTTACTGTAGGCTCATCTGTTAGGCGTCGTTCACAATCTGTAGCAAAATTCTCATCCCTGGCAATTACATAATATTGGGTAGTCGAGGTAAGCGCACCCGTACTTATGGTTATATCTCCTCCACTACCTGTATTTGAGTTTACAAATGTCCCTCCTATGGTATACAACAGGTATGTAATATTATTTTCCGAGGATTCGATGGTGATTTCGGCAGATGTATTATAACAAATTAACGCTGGAGCGGATACATTTCTATCTATGGGTTGAAGGTTTACTTCAAAGGAAAGGTTCCTGCTGGCTGTACAAACCGTATTGTCATTGGATACATTATCCCTGAAGTTGGCATCAGTAACTAACAGATTTATATTGTGAGTTCCAGTAGTTGTTGGCAAAAATGGAGCAGGATTCCTATCCGTAATTGTTCCCACAATACTGGTACCAGTCCATTCCCATTCGAATCCCGCATTTCCAATGGAACCTTCTTGAGAGGGTGCATTGGGTAGATCAATGTTTTCATATTCACAAATATCACTATGAGACATGGCATTGATCTGTACTCTGTCGTTTCCATATATAACAGGATTATCGCTTAACTCTAGAGAACACCCATTCGAGTTTTCAGCAGTAATCGTGTAGGTGTAAGCTGTTACACCAATCGTAGAACTGATAGGTCCGGTTCCAATGTCGAGATCAACGCCTGTTCCAGTCATTGAGCTACTCACTCCTCCTGGATTTCTAAGAATAGTATAATCAACGTTATTCTGAGCATTTTCGATTCTTATAAAAGTACTCTGATCTCTACATACATATTCATCTAATGCAAGAGCATTGAGGTTAGAAGGTTGTGCGAGAATAGATAAATTTCTTGAGGGGCTGATTAACTCGCAATTCCCGGTAGTAATAAGTCTAACTCTGTAACGATAATTATTTAATCCAAAAATTACAGGTGCAATTGTAAGAGTATTTGTAGTTGTACCGGAATAGCGTCCCCCATCACTAAGATCCGTCCAAGTACCCGTATTTGGATCTACCTGCCAGACATAAGTTAGCCCAGGTCCGGTGGCGCTTACAGAAAACGTAGTATTTGATCCATCGCAGATAGTTCTATCCGGACTTTGACTAGTAATATTGGCCAATGGATTTACTGTAACCGTAGATATATCAGTTAACTCTGCCTCGCAGAGAGGCCCTGTAGTAAATCTCGCAAGAACATTGTAGGTCTCGGTTGATGTTGGAGAACAGGAAAAAGCGATAGTTCCTCCATTCCCGGCAATAGGGCCATCAATAAGAGAGTTATTGGAATTAAGCCGAAGTATATATTCAACTCCATTCTGAGTATTATCGACTGTTACAGTAGCAGTTTCACCATTACATATTTCATCATCGGAAACTGGCCTATCAATCTCGGGCAATGGCCATATTGTTAAAGTAACTTGAGTAAGAGGACTTTCACAAGCGAGTCCACTTGTTTCAGCATCAGAAACCCAAAAGTCGTATGCTCCAACAGCTGTTTGAGGTGGAGTGTAAGTAGATCCAGTTTGTATCAATGTTGTTTTTAAAGCATCATCATACCACCTGAATTCACCAACTGGTGCACCAGAAACACTAAGTGTCCGATTATCTCCAAAACAAATGTCCCTGTTAGGTACAGTTGGAGCATCTGGAGCATCTATAACCAAGATATCTACAAAACCATCTACATAGTTAGGATCTGCCCAGTTGCATTTATTCCAGTTCTTAAGGTATACCCTGAAATATTCTCCAGCCACTGCAGTAGCTGGAATTGTTATCGATTCACTAATTTCACCAGGGGCCATTGGAGAAGGAGCGTGTCTTAAGTCCCAAACACCACCGCCTCCATTTGCATTTCCAAGCGCTGAAATGGCAACATCTCCCGTTATGGTATTTGTTACACCACCTGCAGGATTTTCGCCGTAATACCATTGCAAATTTCTTGGATCATCATTCGGGTCTGCAGTAAGAGGTATAGGAACTGTAGGGTTCTGACAGTTCCAGGTACTGTTATCCCTTAGAACAACTGTAGTTTCTGTACCTTCGCATACTTCGATTGTAGTACTTCCTGTTGCATTGTCGACAATCTCAATGAATCCATCCCCATCCGCAGGAATGTCACGCCCGTGAACTACAAATACTGCCGATCCGTTAAGAAATTCACCGCAAGGATTCTGAATAGTCCATGTTCCCACATAATTGCAATCTGTAGTTGATAGAAAAGGGTGAATCTGTGGAGGAGGAATATCATCATCAGCAGTGGAGGTATAAGTCCACATTGGAGTTCCATCTCCCCAATCAATTGTCCAAACTGTCCCTTGTAATACTCCTGTGGGCAATACTCCTAAAGGGGCTGCCTGAAAAACACCATTAGCTCCAAGATTTACGCATTCACCCGAATTTCCAAAAAATGTAAAAAGCTGAATTGGAGGACAGGCTAATGTAATGTCATAATTTCTAAAGGCCCAAGGGGAAACGAATACCCCAGAGCCATTTTCAAACGTAATAAAAATGGTGTAACCTGAACTGGGATTTAGTCCCGAAATCCATTCAGTGATATTCCCACCAGCATAGGCAATACTGTCCGTACGAACAAGAATTCCTGAAGGGCCACCTTGGCATAATGATTTTACAAGAGGCGAGGTACGCCCGCCTGCATATACATCACCTGTATAAACAATATAGTATATCCATCCAGGTTCATCCACTTCAAGATCAATGTTAAAACCTCCGGGAATTGGAGTAACAATAGGAGTACCTCCTAACCAATTAGGTTGAGCATAAGTTTCGTAGTTCAATAATATGCTCAGTGACAGTACAAGTAATACCTTCACATTTATGCTACTCATCAATTTACGGAAGAAGGTAGATTGCATAATTCCTCTAAGATTCGTGAATTAATTCTACGTAACGCTGTGTAAATTTGTTTCTGTAAAATTGATTTAGCATGAGGTAAAAAAGAAAGT
>CAZURA010000050.1:0-20447 GCA_964622985.1 uncultured Bacteroides sp.
CGGACTGTTAATCCGTAGGTCGTAGGTTCAAGTCCTACCTGGGGAGCTGAAAAAAGAGGTTGGCAGGAATGTCAACCTCTTTTTTAGTATCAGGAAGATGGTAAAAGAAATTGGGCCTATGCTGGGAATGCAAACAGGTGGTGTCATTGCTGATAGATGTCTGATTCCTGGTTTTGTTTCATATTCTTACACCTAAAATGCAAATATCGTCAACCTGCTCATTTCCTCCTTTCCAGGATTCAAACGTTTCCTCAATCTTTTCTTTCTGGAGATCAAGCGACTCATCCTGAAAGGAAAGCAACAGTTTCTTAAAATTTATTGACTTAAACTTCTTTCTCTTTTCTCCGCCAAATTGATCCACGTATCCATCTGAGAACATATAGAATGAATCTCTTTTTTTGAGCTGGATCCTGTGGGTGGTAAAGTCAGTTTCCAAAGAATGTATTCCAATGGGTTGCCTGTCACCTTTCAGTTCATACAGACTGAAATTTTTGTTTTCCATGCTCATATAGGGGCTTAATCCATCATCGGGTGCTTTTGTTGATGCTCTGATGAGGTAAAGTGGATTGTATGCTCCGGCAAATTTCAGTTCCATGGAATCGCTATTATATACAGCAAGGGCCATGTCCATTCCGTCCTTTTGTTCATCACTCTTCCCTTCCTGAGCAAGTATAACCTTCACCTTTAAACGAAGAATGCTCAACAGATCAGCAGGGTTTTCCAAATGGACGCTCCCGATATGGTCATTCAGGAGCGTGATTCCCAGCATACTCATAAATGCACCCGGAATCCCATGTCCTGTACTATCTGCAGCTACTATAATCAAATATTGATTGATCTCTTTCACCCAGTAGAAATCCCCGCTTACAATATCACGAGGCTTGTAGACAATAAAGTATTCAGGCATTACAGCATTCAGATATTTGTCCTGTGGCAGGATAGCTTTCTGAATTCTTTGTGCATAATTGATGCTGTCCTTGATCTCCTGATTCTGAACAATAACAATATCTCGCTGTATTTCAATTTCATCCCTCTGGGCTTCGATCTCATCCCTTTGAGTTTCGATTTCTTCTTTTTGCTCACTTATTTCTCTGGTTCTCTCCCTTACTTTGGTTTCCAATTCCCTGTTTTTCCTGATTAGCTGCAATTCCCTTATCCGGATCAACACAATGGCAGCAGTCAGGAGTGTCAATACAATCAGAACATAGAACCACCAACGCTGCCAGAAGGGTGGGTATATATCAAAGGTAAACCGCGCGGGATTTTTGATCCAGATTCCGTTTTCATTCTCGGCAATAACCTGGAACTCGTAATGACCGGGATCCAGGTCCTGGTATACCACCTCTTTAATGCGTGTAGAGGGTGACCACTCTTCATACAATCCGATAAGCCTGTATTTGTAGTTAATCTTCTCTGGGTTGGAAAGAGAAACTCCCGCGTAGCTTATGGTCAAATGGTTTTCCGACCATTTTAGCTTTGGATCAACCGGTAGGTTAAACCATGCATGAACCGGGGTGTCACGAGCTTCCCAATCTATCTCCTCATACCTGATCTTTACCCCGGTGATATAAGTTTTTGGAGGATTAAGATTGACGTGTTCTAACCGGGGATCGTATTGCGTAAGCCCGAAGGTTGTTCCAAACCAATAATTACCCTGACGATCATTCAACAGAGCATTCAGATTGTTTTCCACGCCTGAAAATCCATTGGATTCATCATAGCTTTTGACGGATAGGATCTTTTGGTTCCTGTCCAGAAAAAGCTTATCAAATCCCCTTTCTGTGCCTACAATCAGGATTGAATCATTTTGAAATAGCAGGGAGAATATATTCTTTGAACTTAGTCTATCATCGGCCACCATCTGCATGATCTGCACACTATCCTGATTGTGTTGCACTAACCTGTAGAGTCCCCCTCCAAAAGTGCCGATCCAGATATTTCCTTCCGAATCTTCCGCTAGAGAATGGATAATTAGATCATTCAATCCCTCTTCTTCATTATGCGTATTAACTTCAGGAAAATCGATTCTGATCAACCCATTCAGGGTGCCGATCCAGATCATACCATTCCGGTCTTCAATAATGGTCTGGATCTTATTGCTAGGCAATCCCATGGATTCTTCCAGATCCATATAGGGTTCTCCGTCTTCGTAGAGTGTGATGCCTCCACTGGTTCCACACCATAATTGATCCTGGGAATCAATAAACAAGCAGGTTACAGAGTTGCTGACGATTTTTTCCTGCTCACGGGTATATTGATAGATACCAGAAGGAGTGATTCTGCCCATGCCGTGGGTGGAGTATCCAATCCAGATATGATGCTGTGCATCAATGGCTACTGAAGTTATTGAATTCTCAGCTAAGCCATGTTCTTTTCCAATACGCTGGATCAGTGGAGATTCCTTTATCGGTACCTATCCACAGATTGCCGTGGCTATCCTCCATAATGGTTTGAACCCTATTGCTGATCAGACCATTTTTGGTGGTATAGTTTATAAAGTCTGATCCATCGAATCTGCAGATACCACCACCTTCTGTTCCAATCCAGAGATAATTGCGGGAATCCTGTACGATCGAGAGGATGGTAGAAACGGGTAAACCATCTTTGGCGGTGTAGGTGATGAAATTACTTTGCTGGGCGAATAAACTGGAAAGGAAAATGGAAAAAATGAAGATACTTTGGAAGAATGTCTTTCTCATACAAAAGGTTTTGTCAGGAGGTTACTGGTTCCCAGAAATCAATGAACTATTTTCTGATGAAGATAAACTGACCGCCCTGATCCCCTGTGTTTTTAATGGGCAGGAATACGGGATTTTGTTCGGAGTTGTTGACTACAGGTACTTTTAATTCAGTATATAGTTCAGAGGCATCAAAGAATTTGCCTTCATTGGTTTTTAAAGATTCCAGTAAGTAATAAGAAAAGATGGAATGCCCCTCAGCGCCTCCGTCAACAACAGGCTCTACGCCCCCTGAAGTGATGGCCCTTCGTGAAGGTTTTGCATGTTGCTGCATATAATATCTTTCGGTTCTCACCTTGGGGATGGTTAGAGTTTCCCCTCGAAAGATATCCCCGCTAAAACATGCATCTGAGATCAGTAAAGTATGTTTAGATTTGATGGCCTTCAAATAGTCCTGTATTACAGAATTGGAAATATAGTTATACGAGGCTGAGGTGGTTGCATCTGCAGGAACCCAGTAACCGCGGTTGATGTTCTTTCTGAATTCACCATGTCCGGAATAGAAAATCAATAGGTTGTCTTCGGCAGTCACATTTTCCAGGAGATAATCGAGCTTGGCCATGATGTTCTTGTGTGTCGCCATGCCGTTATACAAGGTTTCGAAATGATCAAACTTGTACTTTGACCTGAGCAACATTTCAAACGTTTGTGCATCCCGCACAGCATTTTTTAATGGAGGCCAGACTCCTTTATACTCGTCGATTCCAATGATCAAAGCAAAATATTTACCAATCTTCATGTCCCGGATAGCCTCTTCGTATCCTAAATTCTTTAAAGGATCCCCACCACCCCTGGTCTCCGCATAAACCTCATTTTCTTGGTCAGTTACAGAAGCAGGAGATCGATCTTGAGCTTGTTGTTGATTACCGGGACTTTGAGGAGATACGGGTTGTAACTGTGTATCAGGAAGCTGGGAAATGACAGATACTTGATTCTCCCTGGATTCAGGTTCATCCACACGTGGTTGAACTAATACTTTGTTGATAGCGAAAGCCTCAGCATTCATCTTTCCAATGCAGAGCGTATCTAATCCGTATTTTCGATATGATTCGGAGACTTCCAAACCAATGGGTATGTCACTGTCCGTATACCTGCGGTTAGTGATCAGTGAAAGGACAAATTCTTGCGATTCTCCTTTTTTGAGCTTATTCATCTCAAATTCATCCCTGCCTTCACCAGTAAGGAAGCAATAAGGACTATTGGGTTTTTCAAATACTACTTTTACATCACTCGCGTCACCCTGTCCCCTGTTGCTAAGAGTGATCCTCAGTTCAAAATTTTCATTGGGTTTAAGCATTCCCGATTCACTGAAGAATTCCGCCCGGCTGATGATAAGATGTGGTTCCAGAAGTTTTTGGGTCTCTACCAATATGCTTTGAGGAGGAGCATCCCACCCATTGTCTTCTACCACTTCAATCATAAACTCAGACATATCCGATTGCTGGATGCCGGTGCTGCGGATCGGCACAGTAACTGGCACTTTCTGTTCCGGTCCCAGATCACCAAGGGCAATGCTATCCTGGAAACTCAAGCCTTTAATGTTCGCATTATTTTGTTTAACCAATACGGCAATATTAGAAGCAGGTCCCTTACCAGAATTACTGATAGTAAAACTAATCTCACATGATTCCTTGTAGTTGATGATTTGGTTTTCATTCTCATCTTTAAATGACAGATCAAGGACTTGCAGATTGGGAGGAATGGTTTTTACAATCTGGGCTGCATCATCCTCCTGGTTTTCTTGGCTCCCCTCTTCATCTTTTCTATCCATTGCGATTTGCGGCATTTCCAACGCCTCCTTGCTTAGCTCAATGGACGCGATTAACATGGTATCGAGAAAGAGGTTATTGAAACCCTCTGTAATTTCTAACATCACTGGTATATTGGGGAAAAGATATCCGCTGCTCGCTATGAGCTGAATATTAATCTCCTCAGATGTGCCACCGGGAATTTCTTCGAATCTAATATCCTCTCCAAGGGTTTTAAGCTTAACTTCCTTATTTGTGACTTTAGGGACAATCTTAAGATCAAATGCCGAACCGGTAGACCGGTTTTCAAGGAACAGTTTGAGGTTAAAAGGTTCATTTGGTGTGATACTTTCACCATCAAGACTGGTAAACTCTACACCAGTCACTCGCAATTCAGGCTTCGTGTATTTCCTTGTATTAATTCTAAAAGTTTGATGATTAGAGTGGATACCAGATTCTTCAAGCAGACGGACCGCAAATTGAGATGAACCATTTTTGAGGCTTTTTCTTCCTTTAATCGGGATGGAAATATCTCTCCAGTTATTGGGTGAAAGAGGACCCAGGTTAGTGATCCGGCTGTAACCGATTCCTGTTGAATTTCCAGCGATATGATCAATCTGCAGCCTGATATAATTTATTGGTTCGGCTGTCATATTATACAGTCGAAATTCAATGCTGGAAGTTTCATATGCATCCAGGGTGCTGTTTTTGTTGTGATCTTCATAGTGCAAATCAACCACTTTCAACCTGGTAGTGTCATTTTCAGCTCCGAATGCGGATGCACTTATTTCTTCGTCTTCAATTTTGAGAGGCTTGTCCTGGCCTTCTTGAGTCCTCTGTTCGGGTTTCTCATCACTTGTGATTTGCGAAATTTCCAAAGCCTCCTTTTCAAGCTCAATGGATGCGATTAACATGGTATCGAGAATGAGGGTATTGGAACCCTCTGAAATTTCTAGTATCACAGGTATATTGGGGAAAAGATACTTGCTACTCACTATGAGCTGAATATTAATCTCCTCAGATTTACCGCCGGGAATTTCCTTGAATCTAATATCCTCCCCAATGTTTTTAAGCTTTACATCCGTATTAGTGACTTTAGGGACGATTCTGAGATCAAATACCGATCCGGTAGTCCGGTTTTCAAGGAACAGTTTAAGGTTAAAAGGTTCATTTGGCCTAATACTTTCACCATCGAGACCGGTGAACTCTACACCGGATACTCGCAATTCAGGCTTTGTGTATTTCCTGGTATCAATTCTAATAGTCTGATGATTAGACGCGATACCAGATTCTTCAAGAAGTCGGATTGCAAATTGCGATGAACCATTATTGAGACTTTTCTTTCCTTTAATCGGAATGGAAAAATCTCTCCAGTGATTGGGTGAAAGGGGACCCAGGTTAGTGATGCGGTTGTAACCGATTCCGGTTGAATTTCCAGCGATATGATCAATCTGCAGCCTGATATAATTGATAGGTTCTGCTGTCATGTTATACAGTCGAAATTCAATGCTGGAGGTTTCATTCGCATCCAGGATACTGTTTTTGTTGTAATCTTCATAGTGCAAATCAACCACTTTCAGCCTGGTAGTGTCATGTTCAGCTTCGAATACGGCTGCACTTATTTCTTCGTCCTCTCTCTTGAGTAGACTACCCTGTGCTGTCTTGATCTCATAATCTACGGGACGTCCGTCAAAACCATTGAGTTCGTGGACATAGATCCTGAAGTTGGCGGCACCTTCTGGTAATTCCTCACCTGCGGATATGGGAAATCTAAGTTCTTTCCCGGATTTCTCATTCACATCTCCCACCGATCGGAGTTTCCGAAAACGGATGTTGAGATCTTCCGGAGCAATGAGCGTAAGTACAACCTTTACCGATTTCGCGTCTAGTCCACCTGTATTATTCAGTTGAAAGACAAGATTGCACGATTCGTTGGCTTCTAAGGTTCCGTTGTCATTCTGGTCAACAAGTATGATATCACTTATTTCCAGGTATGGAACGGTACTGATGACTGGATTCTCCTGGGCAAAAGATACCAGAAACATCAACAACCCTGCGGTAAAAAAAGAAGCTCTCATCATCATATATATGTTAAATATATGGTATAGTAATTACTTGGCCATGCTAAATTTACGATATTGAGAATTCATTGTCAAGAAGATGGAGCTAGTGATGGTTATCCATGCAATCATACACCTTCCTGAAATGATACCCACAAACGGCATACATGATGGCGTAGAGAAATAATCCCGGACGGTGTATTAAGGTCCAGAACAGAAATTTCCAGTACTCTCCCCGGCCTTTGCTCAGGATTCCGATGATCAGTATGGATTTGAGGAAGGCTTGAACGTAGTAGCGGTCAATTCTCAACACTTCTTTATTGATCGGACCCAATTGAATCAGGCATTTGCGTATTCGTTGATAATAGGGTTTCGCCGAGTATATGTTGCGAATAATAGAATTGTACCCCTGTATGAGATCCTCGCTCCTCATTTTGGGTATGAAGTTCATGGTATAATCAGTGTTATTTCCTGTTGCCACTGCGATCAACCTGTTTTCGTCAGCCAATTGTTCCCATAATCTGGTGTTTTTAGGTGCGTTCAGGAGGCTAACCATAGCCCATATGATTCCACTTTGTTGAATGAAGTCAATTTGTTGTTGAAAAACCTCCCGAGTATCCCCGTCAAATCCAACGATGAATCCACCCGAAACAAACATACCTGCCTTTTGTATGTCGATCACATTTTGCAGCATATCCCGGTTGCTGTTTTGAACCTTGTGGCACTCCATTAACGAGGTTTCAGAGGGAGTTTCGATCCCCAAAAAGGTGGAGTAAATCCCTGCATCGATCATCATGTTCACCAGTTCTTTATCATCTGCCAGATTTACAGAAGTCTGGATATTGAAAATGAATGGATAGTTATGTTCACGCATCCAGGTGAGGATAGAGGGGAGTATTTGGTTTTTGATCTCAGCCTTGTTTCCGATAAAATTATCGTCTACAATGGATATACTTCCCCGCCAATTGAGAATGTACAAAGCATCCAGTTCTTTAATGATCTGATCCGCCTTTTTGATCCTTACCTTATGTCCCAACAGGGTAGGGATCTCACAAAAATCACATGAGAAGGGACACCCACGTGATAATTGAATGCTCATTGAAGCGTATGCCTTATTTTTCAGAAGGTGAAAATCGGGAACAGGAGATTCCGACATTTCCGCAAACTGAGAGGTTTCATAAACTCGTTGTACGTTTCCTCCAGACTCCATGTCTTGCAAAAATGGAGCAAAGGTGATTTCCGATTCATTCAGCACGAAATGGTCAATCTGTGGATAATCGCGGTACTCATGCGTAAATAGGGGGCCCCCTGCAACCGTTTTTACCCCATACGCCTGACACATGGCCAGGACCTTCTCCACCGATTCTTTCTGAACGTACATGGCGCTGATAAATGCATAATCTGCCCATAGGAGATCTTCACTTCGAATTGGAGAGACGTTCAGATCAGCCAGTTTTTTATTCCACCCTGGAGGGAATAGAGCAGAAACGGTGATTAATCCCAAAGGGGGTTGTACAGCTTTTTTGGAAACAAAATGCAGAGAATGTTGAAAACCAAAGAAGGTGTTCCGATATTCGGGATGGATAAGCAGGATATTCATGTGGTTTAGTTCACCAATCCCTTCAGCATTTTGCAGGCCAGTCCAGCGCAGTTATCTACGAAATCTATACCTACTTTCTCTCCATTTACTACCGGTAAAGGATGGCACAATTCATAGCTGTAATACCCTCCATAACCTATTTCTTGCATGGCTTTCACGAAAGTGGGTAAATAGTGTTCCACCTTCATGGATTGATTGGTGGTTCGCTCTGCATCATGTTCCCGGATATCTACAATTTGCCCGCTGTTGCTTCTTCCGAATTCACCGCCGAAATGAGTTAATACCTGCAAATCTCCCACTGCCTGTGCTGCTGCTCTGATATTCTCCGGACTCTTATCCTCCATAATCGGTGCATCGAGACAGGCTTTTAAATGTGGCGAATCCACCTCTTCGATCATCCGCATCATATCTCTCCAATCCTTGATCACGGGTTTGTGGTTCTGGAGGGCCAGAGTAACCCCATTATCACCTGCATACTTAACACTTTCAATCAATCCTTCCCTGCACCAATCCCAGATCTGCTCCGGCTCGTATTGATAATGGGTGTGTTGCCAGATATCATGCGCAATATCATATCTTCCTCCTTCGGGATGTAAGGTAACTCCCGGCCACCCAAGAAATACCCGTAACGGTTTTACGCCCAGGTCAGAGGTCATCCGTATGAGTTCATGCAGATAGACGATCTGACACTCGCGGTGCTCGGGGATCGGACTGCTGAAATCATTGTTGGCAGAAACGGCGTAAATCTCCAGCCCCTGGTCCTCAGCTCTGGCTTTAATCTCTTTACAACGGTTTGTGGGCATATCCAGGGGATTGCCATGGGGCCTTTTGCCATCAATTTCAATTCCGTCATATCCCAGCTTCTTGGCTTTGATGATCATATCCTCGAGGGTGAGCGGATTGCCTTTATACCATACTCCCAGGTAAGTTATGCTGTACAATCCGACTTTATTTTTGATCCCTTTTTTCCACTCCCTATTCATGCCATGCATGGCCGGAGCAGTCAATCCAATGGCTGTGGCGCTCAATGCAGTATCACGCAAGAATTGACGTCTGTTCATTTGGTAAGAATTGTTCATCGTTATTAAGTTTAGTGATATTATATGTATCAAATAATTCGTTCATTTACCGGATCCCATTGAACTCTTCTTCCTTCCTGGTACGATACAGTGGCCATGTGAGCGGTAATGGCCTCTTGAAATCCCTGATCAATGTTGCAACTGGTCTCCCCTCCATTACGAATACAATGCAACCACTCCGCCAGATGCAGGTGGGTGGTATTCACCGGTTTACCCTCCTTATAGGTGGATATCAATCCCCTGTCGGCGAAATATTTAGAAGTGGCTGAAGATATGGCATCTATCTCCTTTTGTCCTGCATCATATCGAACCATGGGAGCCGATGGATTAATAATCCCTGCCTCGATACGACTTCTGTATTTTGTAGATTGCTTTTCTGCCCAGACGGTTAAAGATCTTCCAAGCTCCAGGGAAGCGTCATGTCCCATGATCAATGTGCCACGGGGTATTCCATTCGCCAGGGTACCGCTGTATATGAGGGATAATCCTCTGTTAGGATACTCAAAACTGGCATGAAATACATCCGGAACTTCTCTGCCATCGTGATAATAATAGATACCCCCAGATGCAGTGGCTGATTTCGGAATGCCCAGGTCCAACACAGAGTTCACAGTATCATATTCATGAGTCAGGAGGTCACCTGACATCCCTGTGCCATAGTCCCAAAAACATCTCCATCTGAAGAAGCGTTCCGGGTCAAAAGGCACTTTTCTCCTGACAGGTCCCTGGAATCGATCCCAATCTATAGTATCTCTGTTGGTTTGTTTATCCATTGGCCATACCCAGGCCGCATAAGGATCATTTCTGTTAGTGGTAGTCTCGATCAGGGTAATCTTCCCCAGGGTATCATTGGTAATCAGTTCTTTTGCTTTCTGATTCAAATCCCGCTGTCTTCCCTGGTGCCCCAGCTGGAATACTATCTTATTCTTTTTCACAGCTTCCTTTACGGCAATAGCCTCATCCACGGTACGAGTCATACACTTTTCCAGATAGATGTGCTTTCCGTGGTTTGCTGCATCAATGGCAATCTGGGCATGCCAGTGGTCGGGTGTGGCAATCATCACTGCATCGATATCATCGCGGGCTAACAGGTCCCTGTAATCCCTGTATCCTGTTGTATCCTTCCCTGTAGCTGTAATCCCCCTCTCTACACGTTTATCATACAGGTCACAAACAGCTCGGTATTTGAGGTTCAGATCTTTTTGCTCATAAAATTGTTTGAGTGTACTGTTCCTCTTATCCTTCCTGGTTTTTTCTTTCACTGTTTTGATCCAGTCAGGATGCGGTAATCCGGTTGCCCTGGCCAGCTGTTCGCCCCTTAATCCGAAGCCAATGATGCCCACTCCAATGGTCTGGTCATTCACATTTGAGCCCATCGAATAAATGTAAAGATTAATTTGGCGGTTGTCAACCGGAGCTCGGCAATACAACAAATTATTTCATAACTTAATCACCTTTATACAATGCGAAATAACCATTAGAAAACCGTAGAAGAAGTGATGAAACTAACTGTTATCCCGGCAATTCTGATAACCCTGGCGCTTTCATGTAGCAGGTCAGATGACTTAATACCCCTCCGAGTAGTTACTGAACTGGATGTGGGTGAATCGAGGGAGGTAATTCTGACTAATGGGGACCCGGTAACAGTGACACTTATTGAAATCAGTGAAGTGCGTGACAGTCTTCGAAATGCCATTCGGGCTGTAGAGGTGAAAGTAAAGATCAATGGAGAAGAGTGCACGCTGGGTTCAGGCAACTACCATCTACCTGTTGAGGTGGGTGATGTGCAGATTGATTGTCCGGTAGTGAAGAGTTATTATTCCAATTCCAATGGCGACCGGTGGGGATTGTCACATGATGCCCGGTTCAGGCTGTGGCCAAAGGGATCTTCATACATGGAAACGGGTACATTAATCTATCCGGTCAAACAGAAATGGTTTGCAGGGATGTCCCAGTCAGGCAATGAACCTCCTTATGTGGATTGGGGTGAAAATCCCGCCAATAAGAGTATTTATTACCATTCGGGACATGATTTTGGGGGAGCAGAGGGAATGGATGAGATTGTATCGGCTACTGATGGATTGGTTATTTCTTCATTAAATGACACCCTGGAAGGCTATGATGATTTCCCTGGTGATATCAGGCCCGATGTGGTATGGATACTCACCGATCTGGGGTGGTTTATCCGGTACAGCCATCTGGATAGCACAGATCCGGCTATAAAAATTGGGAATCGGGTCAGGATGGGTCAACCCATAGGGCTTATGGGAAAACAGGGACACAGTGGTGGGTGGGTGCACCTCCATTTCGAGATCAAGACCAGGGAAACTGCTTCGGGCGATTGGGGAACCGAAGAAGCTTTTCCTTACCTGTGGGAATCCTATGTTAATCAATATGAGACGGCACTTATTGCAGTGGCACGTCCGCATCATTTGGTATGGACCGGTCAGCAAATCCTGCTGGATGGGAGTAAATCAAGAAGTCTTGAAGGTGAATTGCTAAGTTACGAATGGACCTTTAACGATGGATCTGTTGCAGAAGGGGCTATCCAGGAACGAGTATATTCGGAACCTGGTGAATACAGTGAGATCCTGAAAGTAACTGATCATGCAGGTAATGTGGATTATGATTTCCAGGTGGTTCAGGTGTACGACAGGAACAATCCAGGCCAATCCATACCAGTGATGCAACCAGCCTTTTACCCTTCACTGGATATTGGACCGGGTGACCCGGTTACCTTTCTGGTACGCACCTTCAATACGGAGGTGAGCAGCGAAGTCTGGGACTTTGGAGATGGCTCACCCCTGGTCTCCGTCACATCGGATACCCCTGACAAGCAAAATTTCCAGGAAGGAAAGTTTGCGGAGACTGTTCATTCCTTCGATGAAGCCGGCGATTACATTGTAAAGGTAGAGCGGTCTGATGAGGCCGGGGTAAAAGCTATTGCCCACCTGCACGTAGTGGTTAATAATAAGTGATTGCAGTAAATCAGCTGATCATTTTCAGTACTCCTCTCACATAGCCCACGGATTCGGCCAGACCAGCCAGTGGATCTTTCCCATCCTTCTCATATTCAAAGCTGAGAACGTGACTATAGTTCTTTTCTAACAGCATTTTCAGGAATCCCGGAATATCAATAACCCCATGACCGATCTCGCAGGTTTTTCCGGAAGCTTCTGCCTTGTCCTCATCTTTGATGTGAATATCCAGCACACGGTCCATGAACCTGGCCACCTCCCTGGTGGGATCAAGTCCGATGCGGCAGGTATGTCCTATATCCACACAAAGTCCTATTCCCGGATCCATCTCTTTCACCTTTTCATACACGCTTTCAGGACTGGGGTATTTTTCGTCCCCGGGTCCGTGGTTATGGATGGCCAGCTTGATCCCTGTTTCTTTAACCTTCTGATTGCAGAGCTCAAGTAAATCATGTTCGGGTACACCTACAATAACCTTCATTCCAGCGTGACCTGCATAAGCAAAAGCCTGTTCAACGGCTTCAGCGGATTGCATATACACTACTCCGGCACCATACAGGTCAATTCCTGCATCTAGCACCTTTTGTGCCATACTCCGGAGTTCTTCCGGGCTGGAATCCAGGGGCATATGCATGCTTTTCAGACATAGTTTCGGGATCTGCAGTTTGTTGGTCATGGCAATGGTCTCCTCGAGAGTGAACTCCCTGAAGGTATATGAAGCAATGCCTAATTTGAAGGGCACACAAGATCCCAATGGGGGTGATGTATGACCTGAAGCCAAAACAGAAGGGGCCTGTGAGGCAATTAATCCGGTTCCGGACAATCTAAGAAAATTCCTGCGTGAGAAACTCATAGTATTTGTATTAATAGTTAGGCTAAATCAATCTATCAAATTAGAAAAAATTCTGTTATAGGACATTGGAATCAGGTCCTAATTCAATGTTATTCCTATCAATTGAAGGTAATAAATACGTAACTTCAGATTTCTAATGGTAAGAAAAATATGAAAACCAAAAACGGATTGAGATATGAAACGGTTTATTGATATGAAAATGATAAAGTCCATTTTTTCAATGGTTTTGCTGATAACCTGGGGGGTATCCTCCATGGCTCAGGTAGATCCCATGCAGCCTCTTCCCAACGATGAATCGGTTCGGCACGGGGTGCTGGAGAACGGAATGACCTATTACATTAAGGCAAACCAGGAACCCAAGGAAAGAGGCTCTTTCTATATTATTCAGAATGTGGGAGCTCTCCTGGAAGAGGATCACCAGAATGGACTGGCGCATTTCCTGGAGCATATGGCGTTTAATGGAACCAAACATTTTCCGGGGAAAGGGGTCATCGATTTCCTGGAGCGGCACGGAGTGGCTTTTGGAGAGAACATTAATGCCTATACAGCGCAAAATCAAACGGTATATAATCTCACGGATGTTCCAGTAAATAAGCCGGGCATTATCGATACCAGCCTGTTGATCTTAAATGATTGGTCCAACTACCTGCTGCTGACCGAAGAGGAGATTGATTTGGAGCGGGGAGTGATCAAGGAGGAATGGAGAACCCGCAATTCTGCAGGATACAGGATGTTTAAAGCCTCTATGCCCTATCTATACCCCAACTCAAAATTTGCGGAAAGGGATGTTATTGGTGACATGGAGGTAGTTGAAAACTTCGAATATGATGCACTCAGAGATTTCTATCACAAATGGTACAGGACCGATCTTCAAGCCATAGCTATGGTGGGTGATTTTGATGCGGAAGAGATGGAAAAGAAAGTGGTAGCTCTCTTCTCCAAAATTCCTCCTGTGGAGAATGCTCCGGAACGCCCGTTTTATGAAATCCCTGAGCATGACCCGGTATTTGGATTGGTGACCGACAAGGAGGCAGACCAGACGACCATAATCTATTTAATAAGGCACCGGAAGTCAGAGGATGGCCCGGAGAATTTCATGGACCACCGGGAGGACTACCTTCGGCAGCTTTTTGGCGATATGATGTCTCAGCGTATTCAGGAACTACTCCAGGAGGGAGAACCGCCATTTATTATGGGATTTATAAACTATAGCGATTCAGAAAGAGGTTATGAGGAGCTCAGTGTTGTGTTGCTTCCAAATCCCAACCAGGAAGCTCAGGGATTTACTGCCCTGCTGACCGAACTGGAAAGAGTGAAAAGATATGGTTTTACTCCGGGTGAACTGGAACGTGCCAAAGCGGAGATTCTGACCCGTTGGGAGAAGCATTACAAGGAGAGGGATAAGATCAGCAATGAAGCCTATGTGAACGATTATGTGGACCATTATCTGGAGGGAGATGCCTATCTCTCGGCCGAAACGGGATATATGCTTGTACAGGCCATATTGCCTACTATTTCATTAGAGGATTTCAACGACCATCTGGAAAAGTGGATCACTGAAAAGAATCAGGTCTTCTTGGTTCAGGGACCGGAAGGGGAGGAGTTTGAACATATGACCGAAGCAGTTTCTAAAGAGATCTTCAAGCAAGTGACCATGGCAGAAATTGAACCCTACGAAGATGCAGTGCTTGCTGAATCTCTTGTTTCTGAAGAGCCTAACCCTGCCGATATTGTTGTTACCAAAGATCCTGTTGTACTTGATGCCATAGAGTGGACTCTGGATAACGGGGCCCGGGTGATTTACAGACATGCCGATTTTGAGAAGGATCAGATACAGTTGCGAGGATATAGTAAGGGAGGAAGTTCTCTTTATACGGATGAATATGTTCCCACATCCGACATGCTGACCAATCTGATGGGATTCCATGGAGTAGGGGAATTTGATGCCATGGGATTACAGAAGATGCTATCGGGCAAAAATGTCTCACTGCAACTGAGTCTGACTTCATTAAGCGAGGGAATGAACGGATCTGCCAGTCCGAAAGATATGGAAGCGCTGATGCAACTTGTTTATCTGAGCTTTGTCGAGCCCAGGTTTGATTTGGAGGCCCACCAGGCCATTATGGCACGATATGAGGCATTTATTGAGAATATGCAAAACAACCCCCAGAAGATCATGAGCGATTCTCTCCAAATGATTCTCACCGATTATCACCCACGTACCCGGGTGATGAATCAGGAATTCCTGGCAGATATAGACTTCGACAAGATACAAGAGGTATACAAGGATCGATATGCGGATGCCAGTGATTACCTGTTTGTCATCGTGGGCAATATGGAGGCTGAAGAAGTGAAAATGCTCTCACAGAGATATATTGGGGCCATTCCTGATCTGGAGAGAGAGGAGAGTTGGATTGATCGAAAGGTGTATGAACCGCAAGGAAAGGTCGAAAAGGTGATTCCCATGGAAATGGAGACTCCCAAAGCCAGTGTCAATATTGTGATCAATAAGGAGATGGAATATAATCCTTACCACAGAATGGTGGGGCGCGTAATTGAGGGTATTTTGACTCTACGATATGATGAGACTATTCGTGAGGAAGAGGGAGGCACTTATGGTGTGGGACTCAGAGCGGATTTAAGGCGCTGGCCGGTTGAAAAGGCCAATCTTCGTATCATGTTCGATTGTGACCCCGACCGGTATGTTGAGCTGAAGAGTATTGCCTTCGAAGAGTTAGAAAAGCTGGCTGAAGACGGACCCACTGAAGAGGATCTTTCGAAAACAGTGGAGAATATCCTTAAGGACCGGGAGGAGAGTAAGGAGCATAATGCGTATTACCTGAATAATATCTATAGCTACTATGTGCATGGCATCAACTTCGATGATCCGGCAAACTTTGAGGAGATTGTGAAATCATTGACCACCAAAGATATTCAGAAGGTAATGAAGCTTTTCCTCTCTGATCCCAATATTGTGGATGTGGTTTTCATTCCCAAGGCAAAGGCTGTGGAAGAATAGAGTCCGGTCCCCGACCGGAATAACCTGAGGCATGGATTTATGGGTATCTGGTAATCTTTCCTATATATCGAAAGGTTATTTAATAAGCGAACTGGGATTTTTTACGAAGTAAATAACCACTTCGCGTTTAAATAGCCTGGAGATATTTCACGGCGATCTTTAGAACAAGCCGTGTATCTGTGCATTGATCCGGTCGATCACCGTACTCAGATCCTCAGGCTTATCCCTGAAGTTGAAGTTATCCACATCTACGATCAATAACTTGCCCAGGCTATAGGTTTCTACCCACGCTTCGTAACGTTCGTTGAGGTGTTTCAGGTAGTCAAGCCTGATGTTATTCTCGTATTTGCGCCCTCTTTGCTGTATCTGTTCCACCAGCGTGGGGATTGAGGCCCTAAGGTAAATGAGCAGATCGGGGGGTTCGATTAAAGAACTCATCAGATTGAACAGGGCGAAGTAATTCTCAAAATCCCTAGTACTCATCAGTCCCATGCTATGCAGGTTGGGAGCGAAAATGTATGCATCTTCATAAATGGTGCGATCCTGGATAATTTTCTTTCCCGATTGACGAATCTTTACGATCTGACTGAACCGGCTGTTAAGGAAATAGATTTGCAGGTTAAATGACCACCGTTGCATATCCTGGTAAAAGTCATTCAGATAAGGATTATCATCAACATCTTCGTAGTGTGCTTCCCAGGCGTAGTTTTTTGCAAGGAGACTGGTAAGTGTGGTTTTGCCGGACCCGATATTTCCTGCAACAGCTATATGCATACGTATTCCATTTGTGAAAGAATCAGACTAAAGATAGTAACTTTTATTGGGCCAGAAAATCTGAAAGTTCATCAAGGTACTTCCTGTCATTAGCAAGCCTTGGAATTTTATTTTGACCTCCCAATTTGCCTTTTCTCTGCATCCATTTATAGAAGGTTCCTGGTTCCAGAGAGACAATTTTGGGCTTGTTCAGAGTAAGATTTTTGTATCGTTTGGCTTCGTAGTCAGAATTAATGGAGGACAATGTTTTATCCAAAATATTAACAAATTGATCCAGATTTACGGGAGGCGTTTCAAATTCGATCATCCACTCATGTGCTCCTTTGGATCCTGTGCTCATGTAAAGCGGTCCGGCGGTATATTCTTTCACTGTGGCCCCTGTTTCATCACAGGCACTCATCAAGGCACTCTCTGCATTCTCCAGAATGACCTCCTCACCAAAAGCATTGATAAAGTACTTGGTCCTTCCGGAGATCTTGATCCTGTGCGGAAAAAGAGATGTGAATATCACTGTGTCACCGATCATATATCGCCACAAACCACCGTTGGTAGTGATGACCATGGCGTAATTTATTTCCATTTCCACCTCTCCAATGGTATATATGGGTGGATTGGGATCATCCAGCTTATCAAGCGGAATGAATTCGTAAAAAATGCCCAGATCCAGCATAAGAAGCATATCATCCCTGCTCAGCTCATCCTGTATCCCGAAAAAACCTTCAGAAGCGTTGTAAGTCTCCAGGTAATTCATTTTATCGGAAGGAATCAGTTTAAGAAACTGCTCCCTGTAGGGTGAGAAACTGACACCTCCATGTGTAAAAAGCTCCAGGTTAGGCCAGATTTCCAGGATATTGGACTTACCGGTAAAATCCAGTATCGTTTGGAGAAGCACAAGATTCCAGGAGGGAACCCCGGCAATATTAGTGACATTTTCGTTAATGGTATGTTTGGTGATCTTTTCCAGTTTCTCCTCGAAATCCGGTATCAGTGCAATGTCAACCCCGGGTGTTCGGATCATATGAGCCCAGAATGGCAGGTTCTCAATAATAACTGCCGAAAGATCTCCAAAAAAGGATTTGTTGCTGAATTGATTTACCTCTGCACTTCCTCCCAGGGTGAGGGCCTTACCCTTCAGAATCCCATTCTCAGGCTTCTCTTTGGTATAGAAAGCGATGATGTCCTTCCCTCCTCTGAAATGGCAATCTTCCAGCGCCTCATTGCTCACAGGGATAAACTTGCTCTTATCCGAAGTCGTACCGGAAGATTTGGCAAACCATTTGATATCTGTAGGCCAGAGCAGGTTCTGTTCCCCTTCCCTCAACCGGTTGATATACGGCTTGATGTCTTCATAACTACTGATGGGAACTCTTTGCTGGTACTCCTTAATGGTGTTTATGGAATCGTATCCGTATTGAATACCCCAGGTAGTAGATGAAGCCTGTTCTATTAGCTTAATAAAAACTTCCAGTTGTACATCAAACGGATACTTTTTAAAAAGTTCGATCTGGTGAAGCCGTTTCACATTCAACCAGGAGATAATGGAGTTGAGGAGCGGCATACAGGGGTTTCTTAGAGGATCAGCATGGCATCTCCATAGGTGCCGAATTTGTATCCTTCTTTAATGGCTACCTGATAAGCATCCATCAGAAAGTTATATCCAGCAAACGCTGAAACCATCATCAACAATGTGGAATAGGGCAAATGAAAATTGGATATCATCCTGTTGGGGACACTGAATTCGTAAGGAGGAAAGATGAACTTGTTGGTCCACCCGTCAAACTCTTTTAGAAATCCATCAGTAGAAACAGAACTCTCCAGTGTACGCATGACCGTAGTTCCTACTGCACAAACATTGCTTTTTCTCTCCTTAGCAGAGTTCACTAGTGTTACAGCCTCATCTATGATCTTGATTCTCTCCGAATCCATCTTATGTTTAGTGAGGTCTTCCACATCCACTGTACGGAAATTGCCTAAACCCACATGCAGAGTAATGTAAGCAAAATCAATCCCTTTAATCTCCAGTCGTTTTAGAAGTTGTCGACTGAAATGCATGCCAGCAGTAGGGGCTGCCACTGCGCCTTCGTGCTTGGCATATACAGTCTGGTAACGCTCCTTGTCCTCAGGTTCAACTTTCCTCTCAATAAACTTGGGAAGAGGTGTTTCACCCAGTTCGAAAAGGGTTTTTTTAAAATCATCGTAATCCCCGTCATACAAGAATCTCAGGGTTCTACCGCGGGAAGTGGTATTATCTATAACTTCAGCCACCAGTACATCGTCTTCCCCGAAATAGAGCTTATTCCCAATCCTTATTTTCCTGGCAGGATCCACCAGTACATCCCAGAGTCGCTGCTCCTGGTTCAGTTCCCTTAATAGAAATACCTCAATTTCAGCACCTGTCTTCTCCTTGTTCCCATAGAGTCGGGCCGGAAATACTTTGGTATCGTTGAAGACCATTACATCTTGGTCGTCGAAGTAATCAATTACATCTTTAAATGTCTTATGTTCAATCTTTTCACCATCGCGATGAAGGACCATTAATCTGGATTCATCACGATTTTTTGCTGGAAATTTCGCTACTAAATCGGCAGGTAAATCAAATTTATATTGAGATAATTTCATATGAGTATTGTGATTTTTTTAAGGTGATGCAAGCATCGTTATACGTAAAAAACGCAAAATTGTTACAAAAGTTTAAGATTTTTAATAAAGTTCTCTACCGAAATGGCCTCTTCTACCCGATGAGGTCCGATACGTGTCCGCCTGAGACCGGTAAGATGAGCACCGGAATTCAACAGGTTTCCAATATCTCTCGCCAGCGAACGAATATATGTTCCCTTGCTGCATTCCACTGCGATAGACAGATCCGGCGGATCGAAGGAAATGAGCTCAAGAGAGTGTACGGTAATCTGTTGATGCTTCAATACTACCTGCTCTCCTTTTCTTGCCATTTCGTATGCCCGTTTTCCGTCAACACTCTTCGCTGAATAGAGGGGGGGCAATTGTTCAATTTCTCCTGTAAGTGATTCCAATACCTCTTGAACCATCTCAAGGGTGATGTGCTCCCAGGGAAAGCTTGTATCAATGTCAGTTTCCAGGTCAAATGATGGAGTGGTCGCTCCCAACCTGATTTTAGCCTCATAGGCTTTGTCCAGATCCTGATACTGCATAATCTGTTTTGTAGCTTTTCCTGTGCAGATGATAACCAGACCGGTGGCCAGAGGGTCCAGTGTACCCGCATGGCCCACTTTGATTTTCTGGATTCCCAGGTTATGCCGTAATGATTTCCTGATCTTATTCACCACATCGAATGAAGTCCAGGTTAGGGCTTTATCAATGAACAGGACTGCGCCGTTCAGGTATGTTTCCGGGTGATTATATTGCATCAGTTTATGAAAAAACAATGGATACGATACCTACCACTGCACAGTAAAGTGCAAACCAGTAAAGATTTCCTTTTCTCACCAGGCTGATCATCCACCTACAGGCAATGAATCCGGAAATGTAGGCAGCTACAAAACCTGTGATCAGTGAAACCACAGAGATACTACCCTCACCGGGCGAATCTGAGAGGGAAAGTATATCAAGCAGAGCAGCACCA
>CAZURA010000050.1:20457-32873 GCA_964622985.1 uncultured Bacteroides sp.
TAGAAACGAAAACCTGGCTACCCTATCCCGTCCATTTTTTAGAATTAGTCCGGTAGAAATGGTGGCCCCTGATCTTGAGATGCCCGGAATGATTGCCAGTGCCTGAGCTATACCCATAAGAAAGGCATCCAGAAAAGGTATCTTTTTGCCGCCCGCCTTCACCAATTTTGTGGAAATGAGCAGCAGACCAGTTACAAGCAGAGCGCTTCCAACCAGGACCAGGTTACCTGAAAAGAGGGACTCGATCTCCTCATAGTAAATGATCCCAACCAGTGTAACAGGGATCATAGAAAAGAGGATCTTTGCCACATACCTGGTCTCCTCGTTCCACCTGAAGGCAAAAAATCCCACAGCGATTTCCTTTATCTCTCTGAAGAACACAGTTATGGTACTTAATACGGTAGCAAAATGGACCAATATGGTGAAGGTAAGGTCTTTCTTAACATCTACGTTCAGCAAGACTTTACCGATTTCGAGATGTCCACTACTGCTTACAGGCAAAAACTCAGTGAGTCCCTGGACAATCCCAAGGATCAATGCTTCAAACCAAGTCATACAAGGAAAATATTATTCTTTCTCTTCGGTTGATTTAGGCTTCTTCATGATAGCCCATATTTCAAAAATAAACCCAGCGAGTACAACGAGGGGTGCCAGAGTAATTCGACGGAAACTAAATATCTCTTTTTCATTAAACAGGGTTGGATCCTCCGATTTGCCTCCGATCATCAGGATAAAACCCAATACGATAATGGCGAATCCAATCACAAGCAGGATATAATTTTCTTTACCCAATGCGAAATTTTCTTTGCCAGTGCTCTTTTTATTCATAGCGGCTATATTAATAAAGCTTGTCGGTTTTAATATTTAAATATTTGTTGACTGCAAAAAAGGTAGAGATCCAGTTGATGACAATACCTATAAAAATCACTCCCAGGGCGAGGATAGAGAGTAAGTCATAGTCTTTCAAAGAGATCACTCCTTCAAATTCTTCCTGAAGCAGAAATACCAGAAACAGTAGCAGGGATAACGCCACCAGGCTGGATGTAAAACCACTGGCTGCACTTCGGAAGAGGAATGGCCTGCGGATAAATCTACGCGTGGCGCCAACCAGCTGCATGGTATTAATAATAAATCTTTTTGAATAGATGGAAAGTCTAATGGTGTTGTTTATCAGTGTCACTGAGATCAGGGTAAGAAGAATGGAAAATCCGAGAATGACAAGCGTGATCTGCCTGATATTTTCATTGATGGCATAAAGCAACGATTTTTTGTAATAGACCTCCTCAATGGTATCATACTGTAACAAGTCCTGTTCGATAATCATGACTGAATCAGGATTGGTCCATGGTTGGTGCAGCCTCACCCTTATAGAGGGAGGAAGTGGGTTGTATCCCAGAAACCGGATGAAGTCTTCTCCAAGCATCTGCTCGGTTTCAAGGGCTGCCTCCTCTTTTGTAATGTACTCGGTAGATAGGATGTATTCCCTGGCATCTAGAATTTTCTGAAGCTGGTAAATATCAGCCTCTTTTACATTCTCTTTCAGGATCACATTAAATCCAATGCTTTCCATCACCTGCTTTTTAATATTTCGTCCGTTGATCAGTAGCAAACCTACCAGACCAAGCAAAAGCAAAACAAGTGAGATACTGATGATTGAGGTAACGTATGAACTGCGGATGCGCCTGGAATATGTCCTTTTTTCCTTCTTTGACATTGCCTTTAAAAATGGCTGGGGCAAAGATAGGAATTATTTAGGTTACACCTGAGACCTACAGTTTATTCGAGAATTTTAGTCCACCCAAAGGAATCCTCGATATCTCCATTCTGAATTCCCACCAGGGTTTCGTATAATTTTTTAGACCAGGGTCCAGGATTTTTTCCATCTCCGAATGTATAAGTAATATTCCTTTCAAGGTCTACCACTTTGCCTATTGGGCTGATAACTGCTGCAGTACCACACGCTCCTGCCTCTTCAAATTCAGCTAATTCCTCAATTGGAACTGGCCTTACTTCAGTTTTCATACCAAGACTCTCAGCAAGGGCTTGCAGACTCATATTTGTGATGGAAGGCAGAATAGATTGCGATTTGGGCGTGATATAGGTATTATTTTTTATCCCGAAAAAATTTGCTGGACCACATTCATCTATGAATTTCTTTTCTTTGGCATCCAAATACATAGCGGTGGCAAAACCCTGGGCTTGTGCCTCTGCCATGGAGCTCATGCTTGCTGCGTAATTGCCTCCAACTTTCAGATGGCCCGTTCCCAATGGTGCAGCCCGGTCATGATCCCTACAGATCATCATAGGTACAGGTTTAAATCCCTCCTTAAAATAGGGCCCCACAGGCATTACGAACACCAGAAAGGTATACTCTTTAGCTGGTCTGACACCCACTTCAGGACCTGATCCGAAGAGCAGGGGGCGTATGTAAAGAGAGGCTCCAGTTCCATATGGGGGTACATACTTTTTGTTTAGAAGGACCACCTTTTCCACGGCTTCCATAAACAATGCTTCAGGTACTTCAGCCAGCAAAATGCCTTTCGCAGAACGCATCATTCGCTTTGCATTTTCTTCATACCGGAAAAGCCTGATGCGACCGTCGGCCCCTTTGAATGCTTTCAATCCCTCAAATGACTCCTGTCCATAATGCAAAGATGTAGCGCCAATATGAATAGGGATAGTGTCATCCGAATAAACTTCTAAATCGCTCCATTTTCCATCGCGGTACACACACCTGACATTAAAGTCAGTTTTCATGATGTTAAATCCAAGGTTTTTCCAGTCGAGATCCATTTTCCATCCAATTTGAGAGTAAACAAGGAATCAAAAGTAAAAAATCCAGCTCTTTGCGCCAATAAAGAAATGATGTTTAAAAGGATGTTTTAAATCCACCTTTCCTGTTCAAGTTTAGCCATCTGCTCTGTCCCCGGAATTTCCCTTAATCGCTGCGCTGCAACTGTGAAATATTCGAATTCGTACAACAATTCCAGTTGCTGTTTTTTAAACTGCTGACCATTTATTTTTGCTCCAGCCTCTCGTATCTCCTGATACAAGAGCTTGATCTGAGCAGTGAAGTCGGGCCGACCAATATATTCCATTTTTGCATCAATCAGGATCTTCTCCAATTGATTGTGAGGATCTAGAGGCATTTTGGTAGCCATGATCAGGTTACAAATCTGGTCTATCTGGGCTTCAGAATATTTAAAATCGGGAAGGATCTCTCTCGAGATTACAGAGGAGCGATTCTCATAATTAATGAACGATTGAGTGAGTCCAGTGAACAGCATTAATGCTGCAGTTCTAACCAGCAGACGATCTTCCTGTTCTATCTCTTCGGCTCTGCAAAGCAAAAATGACTGGTTGTAAACCTTCCGGGCATGTTCAATAGTATGGAAATGGAGGGAATCCGGAAGCTCGTGAAGCAGATTATCAAACACCTTATCCTCCAGATCCCCTAACCTTAAAAGCTGTAGCTTAATGAAGAACCTTTTGTTGGGGATCTGTTTCAAATCTACCGATAACTCAGGGCGCAACCCATTAACAAAATACATGTCGATATTCCCTTTGTATTTAACCGGGAGCTTACCCCGGTATTCGCATAGAAAGTATTCTTTTACCATCCCGTAAGTAATCCCTGAAATATTCACTTTCCCTGGCATACCCGAAGATTCCATTCTGGAGGCTGTGTTAACTGTATCTCCCCATATATCATAAGATACTTTTTTGTGTCCTACCACTCCAGCTATGACTGGCCCGGTATGTATCCCGATTCTCAAATCCCAGATTTCAGCTTTGGAAGATTTCAGATGCTGCATATATGATTGCATCTCCAATGCAGCCAAAACAACTTCCACCGGATTGGTGCTGTTCTTTTCAGGAATTCCACCTGCAGCCATATATGCATCGCCTATGGTTTTGATTTTTTCAATATTGTATTTCTCCACTACCGAGTCGAAGTGAAAGAAAAACTTGTCAAGCTCGTCAATCAATGCCTCCGGATTCATTTCTTCGGCAATCCTGGTAAAGCCTTGAATATCTGAAAATAATACAGTTGCTCTTTCGTACTTATCCCATTTTGCTTTACCTGTGGTTTTCAACTGTTTTGCAGTTCTTTCAGGTAAAACCTCAGCCACCAGTTTGTCGGATCGCTCCTTCTCCTCAGCCATATCATCCAGTTTTCTTTGCATACGCTGTGAGATACGGGATTCTGCTCTTTGATAACTGAGTAATCGCCATTTCCGGAAAAGAAATAGTCCTATCAGCAACAGGAAGCCATAAAATAAATATGCATACCAGGTATTATAAACGAGAGGTTTGATGGTGATCAGCAGTTCTGAAGATTCAGTTATTCTTCCATAGAGATCTTTGGCCTGAGCCACAAACCTGTAGTCTCCTTGCTTTAAATTGTTGACTACAACTTCTCTGCTATTATTCCATTCCGACCATCTCTCCTGTATCGGATCCAAACGATACCTGAACAAGGGTTCCGGAACACTTTGAAATTCCAGCCCTGTAAGATATAATTCCATACTGTGGTCATCCTGGGATAATACCTCAAGACGGACGGGACTACGCATACGATTTTCCTTCAGTACACGAAGATCAAACAAAGAGATACTATGCTTTCCAGTTATATACAATAGGCTGTCCCTGAATGCGAGGTTAATGATTTCGCCCAAATTTTGAAGAATGGGGAGAAGAGTCTGATTGTCAATTTGCTGTTCCCACCCTGTGAGATGTAATAGATTGGAATTTTGGTTTACATCGGATTGAACTACCCAATACTCTCCTGAGTTGACAGGAGCAATCACCTCCGATTCGGTTAATAATTGAATTGCATGGGTACTTTCTAAAGGAATAAATGACTCTTCATCCTGATCAAACACGTTAACCTGATGAGATCCTACCAGGTAGAGTTTTCGATTCACCTGGTTTAACCTGAACACTTGTTCGTCTATTTGGAAAGGAATAGATATGGCGCGTTCCAAATTTGACGACAACCGGAATACCTGATTCTTACAAATAAAATAGAGTCGGTCGTCGTATTCAACAAACGAGTGGGAAAAGGAGAGGGATGGATCTACGTTTGAGCCTGTCCATTTTTGATCTGAATAGTTATACCGGATCAATCCTTCTTGGTTAGATGCCACTAACCTATGAGATTGCATTGCTCCAATCCCAGTATATATTCCACTATCGATCACTGTTACTGATTCATCCCGAATGTTTAACAGAGAATGGAATCCTGCCGTAAAAATTTCCTTGCCCACAGATGTGAGTAAATGAAAGGATTCTCCAGGTTTGGGCATGAGGGTTGTGAGGTGCCACTGTTCAGGATTTGTCTTCTGCTGACGGATCTTAAACACCCCCTCACTTGTGGCTAAAAATAGCCCCTCTCTCGACACGAGCGAATTAAGAATCCTTCCCACCCCAAATGAATCGAACTCGAGGATGGTAAGTGGAGAGGGATAGTTAATTTTATAAAGGGAGTGAGAGGAAAGCAACCAGATCTCCTCCTCCCGGGAAAGCAGCTGACAAATTTCAAAATCAGGAAGACCTCCCCTGGTTCCGAGCATGTTGATTCTGATACCGCTGTGATTATAGATGGAAATCCCCGTATGCTGTTCATCTATCAGTACAAGTGAATCATTGATATGATCTATAAATGAGATCTTTTCTACTGATGGGAAGGTGACAATATATTGTAGAGAAGAATCTGTGAGTGCCAGCGAATAGAGCCTGCCGGATGATGTGAGGATCTCAAGCATTTCCTGATCCAGGTGCAATAGAGCAGCTGGATCACCTCCCGTTTGTAGCTGACTTACTATTTGCCGGAATTCTGATCCATTCCATCTTGAGAGTCCTTTGCCTTCCACCACCAGGAAAAGCTCATTATCTAACTTGTGTAGTTGAGTGGGAAGGTCATTAAAACTGTGTAGCTGAACCTTTCCCCCTGAAAAGCAGTAGACGCCCCGGTGAGTATTCATGAAATAGGAACCTTCCCAATGGATCAGACCAGATGGAACAAAAGTGCGTTGCGAAGAAGGGATCAGGTGTTTCCGGGATTGTATTTTAATCTCAGAAATATCTTCCGTGAGGAGGTACCCAAAATCGTTTTCCGCTACATAAAGCAGGGTATCTGATCCCTTTCCGGCTACATATACCGGACCATTCATGTGAAGATGGGTAGAATGGACACCGGATATGATCGAAAGCCCATTCTCTTTCCCAATAAATAGTTGACCCAATTCGTTAAGAAAAAGAGATTCGTTCGGAATATCGTTATAGGGAGAGGGCAGTTTTACTTCCTGGATCCAAGGGGTGGAAAAGAGGATCCCATCCTGCGCCATTCCGCAATTGAAGCCGGTTTCCCAAGTTATGAGCAGAAAAAAAATCAAGCAATTCCTATATGACTTGAAAAATAAATTCATAACTTGTCAGTCAGTGCTGCATCTATTGAGGTAGATATTATCAAAAATATAAAAATATATTTACCCTTTATTGATAACCAAATTATAGGATAATTTATGGAAAAGTTAGAAAGGCCAATTATAGTGCCGTGGGATTTTTCTCCGGTCGCTGAGAACGCTTTTCAGCATGCAGTAAATGTTTCCAAAGCTTTAAACCGGGAAATTCTCATTTTGCATGTAGTAGCAGAAAAGAGGGATGTTGATTCAAAAAAGGGGGAACTAGAAGCGTCGTCCGAAACACTCGGTAATGAATATGGCAAAAAACCACACACATCCGTAGTGGATGGAAGCATATTTAATGCTATTGGGGAAACGGCAAAGGAGTTGAAGGCAGAAATGATCATCATGGGAACCCATGGGATGAAAGGGGCACAGAAATTATTTGGCAGCAAAGCGTTGAAGGTAGTAGTCTCTTCACGTATCCCTTTCCTGGTGGTTCAGGATAAACCAGTTAAAGATAAGATTGACACCATTTTACTGCCCATTGATTTCAAGAGGGAGAATAAAGAGAAAGCCAATTGGATCTACTATCTGGCTAGAAATTTTGGAGCAAGGTTTGTTATATTCAAATCCAAGGCCAGGGATAAGGGATTCAAAAGAAAGATCCTATCCAATATCAAGTATATTGAATCTTTCCTTAAGGGGCATGATGTGGATTATGAGATCATGACTTCCACAGGAAAACAGAGCTTCAAGAAAGAGATAATCGAAGTGGCAAAAGCCAATGGGGCCGATCTAATTTTGATAATGGCCACCAGGGATATCAGGTGGGTCGATTATTTATTAGGTGCTCCTGAGCAGTATATGCTTTCTAATCCGGAGGGCCTACCGGTAATGTGTATGAATCCCAAACCTGCAAAAGTTTCAGGAGGATTCAGAGCTACGGGTAGTGCATAATCCCATTCTTTTCAATAATTTCAGGGCCGCCAAGAGCGGCCTTTTTTTATAGTTATGGAACTAATTTTTGCGACACAAAACAGCCATAAGTTGAAAGAGATCAGCGATTTGCTGAAAGATAGATATCGTCTGCTTGGCCTGAGCGATATGGGTATTAAGGAAGATATCCCAGAGGATCATGAAACTCTTGAAGAGAATGCTTCCCAGAAAGCATGGTATGTATTCAACAAATTTGGGAGAAACTGTTTTGCTGATGATACCGGTCTGGAGGTAGCTGCTCTGGACGGAGCTCCTGGTGTCTATTCAGCAAGATACTCCAGAATGGGATACCCTACCTATTTCCAAATGGAACCAGCTGCTGGAAATATAAGGAAACTGCTTGAGGAGATGGAAGGAGTCTCAAACAGAGAGGCTAAATTCAGGACGGTGATATCTTTGGTAATGGATGGAAATGAATATCGTTTCGAAGGAACAGTTTGCGGAGTAATTACCCATGAAGCTTCCGGAGCGAAAGGATTTGGATACGATCCGGTGTTCAGACCTGATGGATATTCATTGACTTTTGCCGAGATGGATCTTTCTTTAAAGAACCAAATTAGTCACAGGGCTCATGCTGTTAACAAGCTGGTTGAATTTCTGATGGGGATGTAATATGTGGAAAGAATTTCCGTATTTATAGAAACAGATCCGAATGCATAAAAGACACACATACTTGATCATCGGTTTAGGAATATGGTTTTGGATTCCTGTACAGGGGCAGATTACCCTTGGTCAGTGGAGAACCCATCTTCCTTATAAGTATTGCAACCTGGTTGAAGCTACCGATGACAGAGTATTCTGCTCTTCTTCAGGAGGTCTGTTTTACTATAACCTGGAGGATAATTCCGTTAATAAAATTTCCAAAATTGATGGATTATCAGACAATGGTGTTGTTGCCATGCGGTGGAGCAGTGAATTGAAAACGCTGATCCTGGTCTATCAGAACGCAAATATCGATATCATCAGGGACGGAGTGATACGTAACCTTCCAGATATCATGAAGAAGCAGATCCCTGGAGATAAATCCATTTATGATATTAATATTACAGAAAAGAGGGCATACCTTGCCACCGGTTTTGGTATAGTACAGTTGAACCTGGAAAAGGATGAAATCAGTGAAACCTATTACATTGGCGATAATGGAGAAGCGCTTAAGGTGAACCAGGTTGCCTCCGATGGTACTTATATTTATGCTGCCACCGACCAGGGAATCCGTGTGGGAGAGCTTTCTGATCCTTTTCTGGTGGATTTCAATGCCTGGGAAACGGTGACTGATATTCCTCATGCCGGAGAAAGCTTTCATTCCATTGTTGTGCATAATAATACACTGTATGCTTCTTATGCAGATCCTGCGGAAGAGCAGGATATGGTATATTTCAACACTGGAAGCGGATGGAGCAACTACACCTACTTCACGGGGACGAAGTGTTATGAAATGCTTAAACAGGGAACCTATCTTACCCTCGTGGATAATGCTGGGGTTCATTTGATCAATGAGAGTGGTTTAGTGATACAGGAGCTTTTAAGCAGTAAACCCCGTTCAGCTTCCATGGATGACCACGGGTCTCTATGGTTGGCTGACTATGGAGGAGGATTGATCACCAACCAGGGGGGGAATATTTGGTCGATTATGCCCAACGGTCCTCCTTCAACCATTGTCTATGACATGGAGGCTTCAGGAGGAGTACTTTATGCAGTTCAGGGAGGCGTTTCAGGATCATGGAACAACCTGTTTATTCCTGCTACCCTGGAGACTTTTAGTGAAGAAAAGTGGGATTCGCAGACTGACTGGAATACCAGGGATCTTGTATCATTGGCTGTCGATCCCACCGATCCAACACATGTCTTTGCCGGATCCTGGGGTTACGGTTTACTGGAATTCAAACCTGAAGAGGAAGAGAAACGGTACACTGAAGCCAACAGTTCACTGCAGACCATTATACCTGGTGGTGACTTTGTGAGGATTGGCGGGATTACATTCGATGCATTAGGAAACCTGTGGATGACCAACACGGGAGTTTCAGAACCAATTTCGGTGTTGAAGTCTGATGGCACCTGGAAGAGCTTTCGAGCCGGTAATTTGATCTCGGAATACAGTGCACTGGGGAGCATCCTGGTCACACAATCAGGTCATAAATGGGCCATTGTCCCCAAAGCTAATGGTCTGTTTGCCATGGATGATAATCAAACCATTGACGAAACAGCTGACGATGTATATAAAAAGATAAGTGTGGTTGATAAATTTGGCAAGGTGATTACCAACGACGTGAGATCCTTTGCCGAGGATCACAACGGTAACCTGTGGTTGGGAACCAGTCAGGGTGTTCTGGTCATGTATAGTCCATACAGGTTGTTTACAGAAGGAACTGTGTATGCACAGGAAATTCTTATTCCTCGAAATGATGACTCAGGACTTGCGGATCCATTGTTGGGAACCCAGATAGTGACCGCCATTGAGGTGGATGGTGCTAACAGAAAATGGCTGGGAACAGCCGGAGGAGGGGTATACCTGGTGTCGGAAGATGGTCTGGAACAGGTGGAGCAATTCAATGCAACCAATAGTCCATTGCTTTCTAACAACATTACTGATATATGTGCCGACGGAGTATCAGGTGAGGTCTTTTTTGGCACCGAAAAGGGTATTATTTCTTTCAAAGGGGATGCCATGGAAGGCAGTACACAGTACAACAACGTAGTGGTCTATCCTAATCCTGTACGTGAGACCTACGAAGGGCCGGTGGCCATTAAAGGATTGTTGGAGGGGACAAATGTGAAAATCGCCGATATGGGAGGTAACCTGGTATTTGAGACAGAATCTCTGGGAGGCCAGGCCATATGGGATGGAACTAATTTCAGAGGTGACCGGGTAGCCACTGGGGTTTATATGATTTTCCTGTCCAATGCGGATGGTACACTGTCACATGTGACCAAGTTGTTGTTTATTCACTAATCAATCTGCTTAGCTTCATTACAGGCGTGCTTGTTAAATCTCTATCCAAGCTCCTGTTTTATCACTAACTTTAGCTCGAGGATACGATTTCAAGTCGCCCATGATTCGGAAGACCAGAGGCATCGTTTTGCATACTATCCGTTATGGTGAATCAAGCCTGGTAGTGCATTGCTATACAGAGCAGTATGGCAGACAAACTTATATGATAAAGGGGGTGAGAAAATCGAGAAAACAGAATCGACCGAACCTATTTCAACCTCTGTTCATACTCGATTTTGAGGTCTACCACAAAGACTCCAGGGAGATTCAGTTGGTGAAGGAGGTGACCCGGGCCACTCCTCTTAACTCACTTCCATTTGACATCACCAAAAGTACTCAGGCTATTTTCATGGCTGAAGTGCTATACCGGGTTATTAGAGAGGAAGAACCCAATCCCATGATGTCCCATTTTCTGGTCAATACCATCCAATACCTGGATGCCCTGGGGGAGCCATCCCCCGATTTTCATATTATCTTTCTATTCCAGCTGTCGAGATACCTGGGCTTTTACCCGAAAAATAATTACGGGGAGGTCAATCTTTTTTTCAACCTGGAAAGTGGGACCTTTCAATCTCAACTCACCGATTTGGAGATTCAGCTTGATGGAGCAGTAAGCGAACTATGGAGTCGTTTTGTTGGACTTGATTACCAGTCGGTTAAAAAAACAATTTTCAACGGCGGCCAGAGAAAGGTAGTACTGGATAATTTGGTACGCTACTACAAATTGCATGTGGATGGAATGGGAGAGATACGTTCGCTTGAGGTATTGCATACCTTTTTCCACAATTAGTAATTGGATTAAGCCGTTTTATTTTTTTAGATTCGGGTAACTTACACATATATATTGCGTATAAGCAACGAAATTCTGTAGATTCGAGTCTTATATGATGGTCGTATTGTTTTTATTGAATCCGGATGCCTAAGTGAAGGAATCTGGATAAAACTTTTTTATAACGAAGTGATTCCCGTCCAACCGGTTACCGGAAATACTACTCCCCGACAACTGCCATCACAAGCTGGCCAGTGGGGGGTGTATCCGATCAACACAGCCGCCTCTGTCTGGAGATCCTTCATTCGGCGTTTCTTCATTTCGAGATCTTTCATTTCACGATCTCTACTGTTTTCGGTCTTTGTGATGCTATTCTTTGCTGCAGATCTGAGCGGGCAGTGGCTGGATGGGTATTGTTACCGAAAAAGGATCGCCATCGATCCAACGAAGATTTCAGGCACAGCTGACCATTCTAACTTTCCGGTATTGATCAATATTGCTTCGGACAACGATCTTCGGGATGAGACCAATGGAGGATATGTGAATAATTCCGATGGATGGGACCTGGTATTTACATCCTCTGATGGTGAAACACAGCTAGATCATGATGCGGAACATTATGATGAGACTACTGGGGAATATATAGCCTGGGTTGAAGTGCCGACTTTGGATTTCAATGACAGTACGATCATATTTCTTTATTTTGGAAAAGACTCACCCCCTTCTGATCCTTCCACTTCGGATACCTGGTCCAATGGTTTTGTTTCTGTGTATCATTTGCATGACGACTACCTGGATGCAGCAGGAAGCAATAATGGGACAGCCAGTGGGAATACTGATATTGCTGGGAAGATAGGAGATGGAGAATCCTTTGATAATAATGCTGATTATATCTCAATCGGAACCACTGGATGGAGCCTCGGGAGCGGAACTATAGAAGCATGGGCAAATACGAATGGCGATGCGGGAGCGGATCAGGATTTATGCGGCACCCTCACTACTACCTTAGCTGGTACAGCTCATACCTACCAGGCATCAAGTGAACATGCAGGTAGCACAACACAGTGGACCTATGTAAGCGGTCCGGATGCTACGCCTGTTTTCAGTGATGATACCTCCCCAACTAGTGATGTTACAGTTACTCTGTATGGCACGTATGTCTTCCGTTGGACAGAGACCAATGGAACGTGTACAACTACTGATGATGTCACGGTAGACTTTAATGAAGACCCGGGAGCAAACGCCGGAGCCG
>CAZURA010000051.1:0-32505 GCA_964622985.1 uncultured Bacteroides sp.
CAATGGGCCTTTCGTCCTTGTTATCAACATTTTATACATTATAGACAGACTCTAAGGAGTCACATGGGGCGGCTTCTTCTTTCTCGAATGATAAAAAGTGATCACCCATTTTTTCAAATCTTGGATGTCACTATCCTGTGACAATTTAACAAGTTGTGACATTCCATTTATCAACACCTGTTAAATAACGCCTTCATATATTATTAATTATGAGTTAGATAGACAGTTGTTCCATGAAAGATCAGGAAAGAAAGAATGTCACACAATCAAGAAATGTAACAGGTGTGTGACATGCTGTTTTCGCAAAATGAGACACCCAAAAAACCATCCAAAAAGGAGTGACGAAAACAGGGAAGGGTTCTACAAAAGTAAGAGGCAGTACCTTTTGATACAGCCACGTTCATTTGTCTTTCACACATCGAACCGAATGCCCGCGGTACACCCCTTCATAGCTTCGGTTTACAGAGGAATTATCATAATCCAGCCTACGAAACCAGCCATAACTGTAACCGTTCTTCGAAGTTGACCAGAACCGGGCTGTAGTACCAAGACCCAGGAATTCGCCTGAGCCATGACGATATCCTCCGGGCAAGGCACTGAATCCGGTTTCGTTGGTTGCTTCTGAATTCGGGCCTTCCCAGGTCAGGGTTCCGGCCTGTTTCAGTTTATCTGCTACCCCTGCTCCTCTCCAATCCTCCCTATCCGCATCTGCCTGGCTCATACCCAGGAACATTTCGAGCTGTTTCCATTCACCGTCACTGGGCAAGTGCCATCCATCGGGACAGACCCCCTGAATATCGCTGGGGATCAAATCACTTATTTCCAGCCCATCTACAGCTGTTGGCCAGGTATAAAGGGCTCCATATACATATCCGTTGGTAAGGACGTTTTCATACCAGCAATACCCCTCGCTTTCCCGGTTCAGATGAAACCATTCCTGGTGATCCTCCACATGCGGGATCAAGGATCCGTCCGGGTACCTGGTTACCTTCAGGTTCTCGGCCATCCAGACCTGCTCACCGATCTGTATGGTGCTGTATATATTCCCGTCAATATCCATGACTATGTTGCTTGAAGACGAGTCTGTGGTAAATGATATCACATCGGCATATACTGGTGTGGAGTTGATCTCAGCAAAGGCCCTGACAACATAGGTTGTGACAGGAGCAAGTCCGGATACTTTACAGCTGAATTTACCGGTAGATGCAGGGGGACCCAGCTTTACCGTGGGTCCGTATATGTCAGGTTGCTTCGATTCACTCCAGCAAAATCCATGCTGGGTGATCTCATCCTCACCCATACTGACCAGCGTGGCACTGAACCGGTAAGAGCCCTCTGATACAAATTCAATATGATCCGTCGTAATTATAAGGATATTTTCATCTTCCAGGGGCTGGCATGCCTGAAATGCAAAAAGGAGTAGCATTACCCCTCCCAGGAAGTTGACTCTACATATATCTGATGCCATATTTGTTGAGGCCATGGAGGAAATTAATTTGTTATGTGGTATGTGTAGTCTCCTGACAGACCAGGATGCATAACACATTCCTCATATATTAGATGCATACAGGGTTAAAATACCCTATACACATGACAGAATAAATCGACTGCATAGGTCAGACAGGTAAAAATTCTTTAGATTTAAATACCGGATGATGTTTCTTAAACCTCCAAATACCTGTATTCTTTGTTTGTTTCTCATCTCTTTGATATCGTGTCAGAAAGAGGAAGCGGATCAGCAGGAATATCTACGGTCTGTTCTCATGGACACGGGCTGGAAACTTGAGGAATACAGATTTCATTTTAACGATCAGGATGGTGACCTGGAGCTGGATAGTCTGGTTCTCAGGATTCTGAAGTCAGATTCATCGGATGATTCCAAAGTAGTATATACGGATAGATGGATTGTTTATGACAGTGACAGTACTGCCAGAACCGCATTCCATTATGATCTCTATTCCAGGCCCAAGGATGAATCCGATTGGATTCCGAGGCAGACCAGTCTGACAGGAGAGGCTAAAACGGAATGGGGATTTGACCTGGATGAGAAGCCCTATCTGAATATATATGGAACCCGGCCGATTCTTATAGAGCTTGTCAACGAAAACTGTTTTATCCTGAAGGATGCCTATGTAATTGAATCCACGCAGACATTAAACTTCAACAGTGGAACCATGACATTCATTTTCGGGGATTATCCCGCTGGCACACTGAAAAGCATTGATGCCGTGTATAAATCGGCAGCGGGTAGTGAAGGTCCGCCCTGGTTTCCTCCATGGCCTTTCTGGTACACAGGGATGTATTAACACTTACCCGGGGTCCATACATGCTGCCTAATTGTGTATCTTGGGCAATTATTTATTGAAAAAGGACCCTCAGGATACATGAACAATTATTTTTTGAAATCGTTTACCACGATGCTTGTTGGGTATCTCTTTGCTTTCAGCCCCATGGTGGCACAGGAAAACGCCACTCATGTGGTGACCCATGATCAGGTTACTATTTTTACAAATCCATCAAAAGGTCGCAACAACTTTACATCGTGGGGGGTATTCCCTTCTGAAAGTGAAAGGATCAGGCGGATCACCATGCATGTGACACTGGCACACCCTGCGGACAGGCCTATTGCCCACTGGGATTATCTCGATCACATCAGGATCCGACGCCAAGGGGGAGTCAAAGGCGATTCTCTCAACTATGAGATCGGGCGTATGCTCACTCCTTATGGGAGCAATTTCAAGAAAGAGTGGTTTTACACCTGGAAAGTAGATGTGACCGATTTCAGCTCATTCCTGCGCGACAGTGTGGAAATAGAATATATGCACACCGGGTATGAATCACCAGAACTGGGATGGGATTTAACCATTGACTTTCAGATTGATTATGGCCCTCCCATTGCTAACTTGATAAAAGCAGAGGTATTATGGGAAGGAAGTTTCAGGTATGGAGATCCGGAGGATGATATCGAAATCCATCTGGCAGCAAAAGAGATCGAAAAAACCGGGACCAGTGCATTTGGCCGTATTCGCATTCAGCACACGGGGCACGGGATGGACAATCCCAACGGATGCAGCGAATTTTGCAGCAGATGGCGCGAATTGCTGTTTGACGGTGAAGTAATCGAACACAGGGATATGTGGAAAGAGTGTGGTGATAATCCGCTGTACCCGCAGGGCGGCACCTGGATTTTCGACCGGGCCTACTGGTGTCCCGGCGACCTGCAGTGGCCTGATATTATTGACGTACCACTCACCGGGGAACGACACACCATCGATCTAAACATGGAACCTTTTACGGCTAACAATGTAGATCAGCCGAGGGAATCTATTGCAGCCTACTTCCTTCAGTTTTCGGAACCCACTCACTCGCATGATGTGGTCATTGAGGAGATCCTTGTCCCCAATATGCTGGATAATTTCAACCGTTATAATCCGGCCGGCTTTCATCCCCAGATCAGAATCAGGAACCTGGGGAAGAAGAACCTGAGAGAGTTGGATATCACTTACAAAACTATCGGATACAGAAATTCTGAATTTACCTGGAGAGGGAACCTGGCTTTTTATGAAGAAGCAATCATCACGCTTCCGGGTGAGATAAAGGTAACTGAGGGAACTCATCTGTTTGAAGTAGTTCTTTCCAATCCCAACGGAAGAAAAGATGAATGGAAACGGGATAACAAACTTCAGTCCGAGTTTGCCGGCATTCCGGTCATACCCTCGAGAATTGTGGTGGATTTTCTGACCAATAATACACCGGATGACAACTCATTATATATTGTAAACAGCCGCAACGACACCGTTTTCATGAAATTGCCGGATATGCTGGAGCCTGCCACGCATTATCTGGACACTCTTCAACTTGCAGAAGGCAGTTATAATCTGGTGCTGACCGACTCAACAGGAGACGGACTGGAATTCTGGTTTCAACCGGAATCGGGTTATGGCCGGTTGAGGTTAAAAGATATCCACGGGAACTTCATTCATCTCTTTGAAAGCGATTGCGGAAGCGGACAGTTCTACAGCTTCCGGTGTGACCATGAAGCAGTGGTCGACACCACCTTACCCTACCTTGCGGTCAATATCTTTCCCCGCATGGTAAACGACTTTCTGAATATCTATACGACTACAGAAAAACCTTCCACACTGAAACTAAGGATTACCAAAGATGGCGAATACATTGAGCAACATGAATACAAGGGTATCAGGGATGATGTGACCGGTTTGGATGTCCGTCATCTGGAGAAAGGCAGGTATGTCATGGAGATTTTCGTGGACGGTGTCCATGAGATGAACAGGCGTTTTAATAAGAGGTAAAGTGAGCAATCCTGGCAGGATCTAGGTTAAAACTTCAATCCGACCATACAGATATCGTCCACCTGGTCGTAGTCACCTTTCCACTCATGCAGGGTCTGGGTAAGCACCTGGTTCTGTTCTTTCATGGGGAGGCCGGCATTTTCCAGGATCAGTCTCTTGAAGGGTAAGTATTTAAACTTTTTACCCCTTTCCCCGCCAAACTGGTCAGGATACCCGTCTGTAAACATATACACCAGATCCCCTTCCTCAAACCGGAACTGGTTAGTGGTGAATTTGTCCATGCGGTCATAGAAAGACACAGGCATTTTGTCTCCTGGGATTTCATAGAGGGTAAAGCCGTTCCCGGATTCTCCTTCCATGATTTTCAGGTCTTTAAGTTCAGGTGCTTTCAGGTTGCTTTTCCTGACCAGGTATAAGGAGTTATAGGCTCCGGCATATTGTACCCGGTTCTCTCCTGGATTGATCTCAATTAATGACATATCCATACCGTCGCGCTGTTCACCGGCGACCCCCTTCTGCCCCAGCGCTTTTATGATCTCTTTCCGCATCCTGCGCAGGATCACTCCGGGGTGGGTCAGGTATTCTTTTTGCACGATCTCCTTCAACAGCGACATTCCCATCATGCTCATAAATGATCCGGGCACCCCGTGTCCCGTGCAGTCGGCTACAACCACTACCGTGATCCCTTCCACCTGTGCTACCCAATAGAAATCACCGCTTACGATGTCCCTTGGCATAAACACCAGAAAATAATCGGAAACAATCCCTTTGAGCAGCTTCAGGTCTGGCAGTGCGGCGGACTGAATACGTTTTGCATACTCAATACTGTTAGTAATGTCCACGTTGTACTGCTCGATCTCCTCCTTTTGCTCGTATACCAGATTTCGCTGTGCTTCAATCTCATCGCGCTGTGCTTCGATCTCATCCCGTTGCGCACTGATCTCATCGTTCTTTTGTTCCAGGTCCTTGTTCTTCTCTTCAATCTCTTTCTTCTGCCGGCCCAGCAACAGGTTTTTCTTTCGGGTCAGAACCAGGCTTCCGGTCACGAGGATTACCACCAGTATCATAAGCACTACAATTCCAATAAGTGCTTTTCGTTGTGTCTTCTGCCTTTCCAGCGACATTTGATCCATCTGCTGCTGTTGCTCCAGCAACCTGATCTCCTGTTCTGCCTCCTTCTGCTTCTGTTGCTCCTGCTCCAGCGCCAGGGTGGCAATGCGCTGTTCCTGCTCCAGTAACTGGTTTTCCCTTTCCTGCTGTTCCACCTTATACTGTTGCTCAGTGATGATCAGCGACTGTCTCAATCTTTCCTGCTCCAGCAGCCTCACGTCATTCTCTTTCATCAGCAACTCCTTTTCCTGTTCCTCGCGTTCCAGTTGAAGGGTGAGGCGATTGATGGCCAATTCATTTACTCTCTCCTCTTGAAGCCTGAGCAACAGGTCTTTTTCCGATCGATCCAGCCTTGAGATTCGATCCTTCAACTCCTGCTGCCTCAACTTTTGCTCCAACAGAAGGGAATCCCGTATGGCCAGGTACAGTTCGTAATACTTCAGTGCATTCACCGGATCATTGCCTGCACGCAACACCCTGGAATAGGTGAGATAGGCATCTGAAAGCAGTTTGTCATCTTCAGCCTTTTCAGCTGATGAGATGGCTTCCATGCAATAAAAGCCGGCATTATACAGGTCATTTTCGTTGAAAAAGATGAGCGCCTGAATGTTCTCAATGCGTGACTGATCCGCAGAGTAGTCCTCTTTCTTCAATGTTGTCCTGGCCTGGTTCAGATGGTCTTTCGCATCCTCCGGTTCATTCATGTTCTGGTAACACACTCCCATGTTGGCCTCCATCACTGCAATCTGACCAACAGAAAATCCGGCCTTTTCAGCATGCTCCACAGCCAGCCAGTAATGTTCCAGCGCCTCCTGGTATTGTTTCAGCTCAGTGTGATAGTAGCCCATGTTGTTTTGAAGCACCGCCATTTCCGACTCATTCCCCTCTGTACTGTGATGATCCAGCAACTTCTGAGTGTAGACCAGGCACTCCTCATAATTGCCGGTCTCCCGGTGTGTATTCACCAGGTGTGTCCAGGCCGGTATACGACTTTCACCCTGGTTCTCCAGCATGTCTTCATACCTTAGATAATAATCCAGGGCGTCCTCTGTCTTTCCACTGAGCAAGGATGAAGTTCCCAGCCTCTTTGTCAGTTCCAGGCGTTCCTGCATTTCACTCTCTTTCAGTAATTGTTCTGCTTTCAGATAATACGCCGCAGCTTTTTCATGTACCTCCACAGCCGAATAGGCATCACCTGTTTTTCGGTAGATGCCCTGTAATCCGGCACTATCACCGATGAATTCCATCATACTTGACACCCGCAGATAATAGGGAATAGCTTCCTCTGCATCCTCTTCGCTGACATAGATATCGCCGATCAACTCCATCACCCCGGCCTCTCTCTGTTCCAGCTTCAACTGCATGGCCAGCTGAAGTGCTTCACCCAGCATGTTTAATGCCGTGGAGGATTGTCCCTCTTGAAAACTCATCTTAGCCTGTTCATACAACTCCTGAACGCGAATGGAATCCGTTTCCCGTTGCTCAGCTTCTGTCTGACCCAGCACAGGGATAATTGTACCAGGCAGTAATGCGAGCAGAGCTGCCAACAGAAACGCGGTATGAAAGGTTATCCTCATTGCACTTGACACCACTATTTAAGCTGATAGGACAATCCAAACCGGATATGCCTGGAAAGCTGTGGATTATAGATCAGGTTTTCATCCAGAAATGTAGCATTCACACTGCCGTATTTTTCGTTAAGGAAGTTGGTCACCTTCACATAGGCATTCAAGCTGCTGCTTAATCGATAACTGGCCAGTACGTTCATGGAATAGTATCCGTCTGTGTCTCCGAAGATCTCGTTGTACACTCCTTCGAAGGGGATCAGCAACCTGAGCCATTTGGACATCCAGTGACTCTCGACGTAGAGATACATTTTGTCGATAGGTTCCATCGAGATCTTCATCTTTCCATTATGCCGTGGTGTCAGTTCGAAATACTCCAGCACCAGTTCCTGTACGTTGGGGATCTTGTTCTTTCTCTCCTGGAAGGTGAGACTCACCTCCAAGTCCAGGTTAATGGACTTCACAAGATCGTTCATCCGCAACGTGGTCATGCTTCCATATACATTGGAAACCGCTTCATCATTATTGATCCATATACGTACACTGTCATTGGCAGCATTACGAAAACCTATCTGGTCGGTGTCAAATTTCTGAGGGATGATATGGTCCGTGATCTGGTAAAAAAAGAAGGTTTGATCTAACTGTAATCGCTTGAAAAAGGTAGTACTGACACCTAGTTCCACTGTAGAAAACTGCTCGGGTTTCAGCATAGGATTTGGATAGGCCATGTAGTATATGTTGACACTATCAACAGGGTAGGCAAGCGACTGATAAGCCAACGACAGGGCAGGTTCCTTGTAAGCCCTTCCCACTGATAACCGGAACGATGTACGCGAACTGGTTCTGTGCAGAAGGGCAATCTGGGGACTCAGTGCCTTGCCGTAACGGCTGTTGCTGTCGTAGCGCAATCCCCCCAGCATCCGGAATTTTCCCACCCGGTAGTACGATTGCAGAAAACCGGCTAAGGTATTATAGGAGGTGGGATTGAAACCGAAGCCATCGGAAATGTTGTCCAGGTTAACCTCCACTTTGAACAGGTTGTAATCGGCTTCATCAAAGGGAGTTGGAAGAAAGTTGGTCACCGGAAGTGCACCCGACTGCTTGTAAAAAAAACCACCTATCACTTCAAGGTCCTTCATGGGAGACGCGGAAAAGGTCTGCTCAAAAAAGAGATCGTTGGATGCCGAATAGCGATATAACTTAGCTCTGGATTGATAGAAGGTCACACCCATGCTGCTGTTGTTGTCCATGGCATAGGAGAGGACACTCAGGTTGGTGGAGGAGGAGAATCGTCTGAATTCCCTGTCGTAACTGAAGTGGGCTCGTTGAATCCGCTCACCCCAATAATTTTGCGGATTGTTATACTTATAGAATACCGGTGACAACCCAATGGAACTGTGCGTCTTCCGGTACATGTTATTATAGGCAAAGCCGATCCCTTTGAACCGGAGTCGAATTCCCATCATATGCGAAGAGGATCCCATATTCTCCATTTCCGGACTTGTGAGGGATCCCTCGTAACCGGGCCCGTATTTCTCATCTATGAACTGCTTTACGGTGATGCCTGATCCTTCAAACATCCCTTCGTCGATCTCGAGAGGATCATATTCCACCCCTTTGAAAGTAAAGGTCTCGCCCCTGTACTGGTAATAATTCAGGGGATTATAGGCCTCCTTATACCCCTCCTTGATATTCATGTCACTGAGTCCGGCCTTGCTTCCATAAAAACTGTAATGTAAAATGTTGTTATTCTTTCCCCCTTTGCCTCCGATGGTGAAGTTCGTATAGTGGTAATTGCTCTGTCCCAGGCTTACATTTCCACGCTCAAAGGTATCCTGGTCGGCATCCTTAGTGATGATATTGATCACGCCGGTCACCGCATCGGCCCCGTAAACTGCTGAGGCATTACCATATACAACCTCTATCTTTTCAGCCTGCCGGACAGGTAACTGGGCTCCGATAGGCATACCTGATACAGCAGAGGGTTTGATGGGCACCCCGTTGATGAGGATCTTGGAATAGAGGTTACCCGTGAATCCCCAAATCTGAAAACTCTCGCCAAGCTCTCCACTTCCCGGTTGGGATGCTCTTACACCCGGTAGGGAGTTAAGTACATCAGTCAATGTATTGTACTGGTTTTTCAAAATCTCCTCATGAGAGATTACATAGATTTCCAGAGGGAGTTCATCCAGTGATTTGGAAAAACGACCCGTGGAGATGATCTTCAGCCGGTTGGTATCCACATGAAACAACAGGTCATCTGCTTCCATCACTTCCAGGGGAATGCCAGAGAGAATAGTGTCCTGTTGGGCACTGACTGGCAGCACTAACACACAGCATATACTAATACATATGATAGCTTTGATTTTCACTCGATATCTGCTAGTTACATCCTCCTCCAAATATTCGGCTATAAGTAAGTACAATTATAGAATTAAAAAAAGAGCTCAGTAAATTAGATATCACTAAATTAACAACTTCTGTTAACAAACTGATTGAGCTTTTCCTCTCCAAATTTCTATAACTTAGGTGGACTATTCATGGTAACTATTGATCAGTTGAAAGGATATTTCAAAAAAAGACCATGGCTTGCGATCCTGGCTGCCATCTATATCGGTGCCATGATAGCCTATGCTGTACCCAACACAAAGAACCTGACAGAAAATTCAGATTTCTATTTTGTATTCTGGCATTCGGGAAAGGACTTTTCAGAGCATCATGAATTATATTACAGGAAAGATGTAAGTCCGTTCTACTATCTGCCTTTTGCTGCTTTCGTATTTCAGCCTGTGCATCTGATCCCTGTGCGGATTGCCGCTTTCATCTTTTTTCTGATCAATGCACTGATCATTCCTCCTTTAATTATCTATTTGTTATACAGATTACTAAAAGCATCTGGAGTAAAAGACAGAAAGGCAAAAGTCTCTTTGATCTTGGTGACCCTCTTTTCCTTGCAATACTTCTGGAATAACATCATCATGTTCAATATAAATGCCCTTTTATTTGTCTTCACACTCACGGGAATTTACTACCTGGTCAGGAAGAAACCGCATATAGCAGGTATTTTCTTTACGGTCATTACGTTGATAAAGATCCTGCCGGTTATGCTCGCTGCGTACGTTTTCTTCTTTCATTTTTCCCGTAAGGTAGTACTGAACATGTTGTTGACTGTGGTCATATGCCTTACGCTGCCCATCCCTTTCAGAGGAATGGAGCAATGGGTGCAGGACCATAAAGATCATTATGAGAATGTGTTTCGCCCGTTTATCCTGGATGGAGAGATTGTGGCAGAACCGACCAACCATAATCTCAAAGCGGGCCTGGTTAAGACCTTTCATCCCGAGAGCAGAACCATAGTTTACGTGAATGCGGAACAATATCCGGGGATCAGTATACTCATCCATGTGTTGCTTATGGTATTTCTGGCCATATTAGTTGTGAACGGGGTCCTCCTCTATCGCAGAAAGGTCTCTTTTAGCTTACCCTACATGGCCTCCATCTTATTGTTTGCCCATCTGATGTCAGGATTAACATGGGCAGCTCATATGGTAACCATGATGTTTTGCCTGTTGCCGGTGGCACTCATTGAAGCTGGCAGGCTCAAAAGGCCGGGGAAGATTGTATTATACGTCATGTATGTGTTCCTTTTATTCCTGGGATTTGAAGGAACAGACACGTTCGGATTGGAGATCTATCGGGCCATCCGTGCTTACGATGTGTATACCTATTTGATGATCGGTCTCTTCTTCTTCTATTCCTGGCTCATATGGAACAAGAAATCATACACCATGTATGCGAAATAGGAAGCAGTAATTATTAATAAATCAAAAGGTTACAGAAAATTAAAATAGCATAAAATGAAATGAAAATCATCGGTGTCTGCAGCCGGTTGATTCATACGTTCATATGTAATTCACAACAGATTCTTGATTCATAGGGTGTAATATTGTAAATTTCAGCTAGATACTATACGTTACCAGAGGTATGAGAATAATTCCAGCTAAACCCATAGTCCTTTTTGCACTGGTATTACTTACATCACAATGTGAGAAATTACTTAAATCAGAAATAAAAATTCAAACCGGTACAATCCTGGACCAATCTTTCTACACCGCATCCATTGAAGGAAACATCCTTGAATTTGGCAAAGGAATTTCTGAATACGGACATTGCTGGTCGACCTCTTCGGATCCAACCTATGAAGTAGTCACCCGGACAAAATTTGGAGAAAGAAAAACAACCGGGAAATTCAATAGTGATTTAAGTGGCCTTACGCCTGGCACAACCTATTATGTAAGAGCCTACGCACTGAGCCTGAAAGATGAAGTAGTGTACGGGGATAACGTGGAGATAAATACCCTGTCAATAAACCTGCCTGTGATCGAAACTTTGCCCGTAGATTCCATTACTACAAATTCGGTTATAAGCGGAGGTAATATAGTTGATGATGGTGGTTCTCCGGTGACAGCCAGAGGAATTTGCTGGAATACCACTGAAAACCCAACTATTTCAGATAACTTTACTTCAAATGGTAGCGGTACAGGCAGTTTCACTAGTGAAATAACAGGTTTAGAATGTGCCTCACCCTACTTTGTGAGGGCATATGCAATCAATTCAGTAGGCACATCATATGGAAGCCAGGTAAGCTTTAATACCAGCGAGTGTATTGTATATCTTCCAACCGTTTACACCGCAACCATAACTGATATTTCCGACACTACTGCTACTGTGGGTGGCAACGTAACTGATGATGGTGGCGCATCTGTAACAGAAACCGGAATCTACTGGAGTGCTTCCCCAAATGCAAATGTTACCGGTTCAAAATTGATCATAGGAGGCGGGGTTGGTGAGTTTTCTACAACATTAGCCGGATTGTCCCCTGGCACCACCTATTATATTGTAGCCTATGCGGTGAATAGTGCCGGTGAGGCTCTCGGTAACGAAGATACATTTACTACACCTGAAAGTACTCCGTCGCTTTTAGAGACAGAAGCAGCTGTTCATGATACACTGCTGATGTGCTATTCAAGAATATCCAGATATATTGAACATCTGTATCTGTGTGATGCAGTCTATTCAAATCATATTCCGGCCCCTGATGCTTCATGGACCGAGATCTACAACCACACTCAGACTCAATCCTCCAACAATACAAAAATCCTAACACTCTGGTCAGAAGCCTATGAAATCATCTATAAAGTAAATCTCATTCTGGCGAGTTCAGATGTAATCACTTCTGAGGTAGACAGACAAGTTGTTGAAGCACAGGCAAAAGCAATGCGTGCATACCTCTATTATAACCTGTTGATCTGGTTTGGCGGAGTTCCGCTTGAAACAGGATTTACCGAAAGCATGATTTCCAGAAACAGCATCGAAGAAGTTACCGACCAAATAAAGGCGGATGCAACAGAGGCCCTAATACACTTACCTGAGCCGTGGACGGGACCGGATGCATTCAGGATCCCGAATGGCTTTGCATATGGCATGAGAGCCCGTGCTAATTTGTACGATGGGGATTATGCAGATGCATTAGCAGATGCTGCACTATTACCAGGTAGGTATGAATTGAGTCTCGACTATACAAACTTTGTTTCTACGAATGTGGAGATCATCTGGGGTTTTGAAAAAGGGAACAATACGGAATTTAACTATTTCTTCACTAAAGGTTCTTATGTACCTGTAATGCGATTAACAGAATTCTATTTAATTGAAGCAGAGGCTCATATGCGCCAAGGTGATCAGGCAAGTGCATTAGCCTATATCAACAATTTGAGAGAGAGACGTGGTGAACAGGCGTTAACCTTGCCCATTACCACTGATGATGTATACCAGCAGTGGATTACGGAGCTTTCCAAGGAAGGTAATATGTTTATCACATTAAAGAGGTTTGACAAGGCCTTAAATGTTGTCGGGGGTTCCTCACATAAGCTGTTGCTTCCTATCCCTTTACCCCATCTCAACAGTAATGCCAATTTGGTCCAGAATCCTGGTTACTAAACCAGAGTTGCATAAAGGCGGATGTATTCTCAATGTGATGATGGAAGATCCACTGTTGCTACTTTAGAGAGTGTCGGGAAAGTCGTTTTCAACCATGCTGGTTCAACTGCGTATTCCGGGCTAAACTCATCTGACAACATGTAGTTGATCAGGCTATGTTTCAGTTGGTTGGCAACCGGTAAGCCAGAGTTCAGGTTGTACCCGCAGACTAGAAGCTTCCCTTTGCCCACTTTGAATTCAAACAGAGATCCCACCTTATTATTGCGGTGAAAGTCATCTACCGGTTGTGCTATGGGGCGATAAGACGCGGACAATTCATTCAGGATAAATCCTTTCGCATCATTACTTATGGATTCCCATTGCCAATCTGAATGGAAGGAGGTGGGAAAGTGAGAAAAAGCGGGATGATGTTCATCAACCAGAAGACCGATACAGGTTTTACCCTGTCCGGGAAAAAACGATAAAGACCAATACAGGGGATAGAAGTGAGCTGAAACAGAGGTTTCTTCACTGCCCAATTGGTCCGCTAGTAAGAGAACCAATGCTCCGTTATGAAGCTGATCCAGGGTCGCATTATCTACCTCATGGGTCAGGTAAATGTTCTTAGTATCAGGTTTTGGTGGTTCTTCAGGATAGATCCATATATCCCAGCTATTCTGAAATTCGGTGTCTACTACATCCAACGTGATCGTTAATTCTTGCGCTTCTATTATTGTGCTGAGCTCAAATTCAATATCCCCCAGGTCGGTCAAAGTGCCCAGATCAAATGGCTGTTCAGGAAATGAACCGCTGCCAATAAGAGCACCTGTTTCATTTGAAATGTTCCATCTGCATGCGGAATATAAGGGTTCTTCTCCATGATGTGAGAGTTGAGCTGTAGCCCTGAAAATCTCACCGGTTTGCCAGACATATTTTTCCATGCGAAGCAGCGGGACGGTCTCACTGAAATGATGCCGGAATTCTTCAGGAGATGTAATTCCTTTACTCTCCCAGTGGCAGTCGAGCCATCCGATCAGCGCTTCACCCTGTCCCTGGTAATCCTGCATGCTTAAGAGCTGAACACCGGCACAACTTGGTGTTCGTAAAAAGGATTCGGTTTCGTACTTATACATGATTTGATTCAATGCACCGGACGCTTTGGTAAATGATCTGTCCTGGTCTGCGATCCCGTTCTTTTCAGCCTGGGCTTTGAACTCTGCCAGATTACGGGCTTTTAAGACTCCGGTATACTTCTCTGTTTCTGACCATGTGGGATAGACCGGCCATTGTCCGATTTCGTGTGCAATGACAGGGATATCCATTTTCCCGTATGACTCCTCAAAATCCCAGTTGGTACGGGCTCCGTTTAATCCCCTGGTCCGGCCAACTCCCTCGATATGGTGTGTGGCGGAATAATCATCCACCTCAGTGATCTTACGCGCAGTTGATAAGGAATACAATCTCCTGGTATCCTTTTTTTTCAGGTCGTCCACCCACCTCTTCATCTGTTCAAAATCACTGTTCCCCAATTCGTTGCCGATGCAGAACAGGATAAATGAAGGGTGGTTTCCATACTGATCCACGACCCGGTTCATCTCAGCCACGACAAAACTGTCCCGTTTAAAATCATGACCCAATCCTTGGGGATGACCCCTGGTATCCATTTCCGGCCTGCCTTTCGCTATCATATCGGTGCTCATCCACCAGTCAATCCAGATGGAGGCTTCAACCTGAAGGTAAATCCCAGTACGGTCAGCTGCTCTGAAAGCGGCTTCGGGCGGACACCAGGAATGAAACCGGGCATGGTTCAGCCCGTAGGTTTTATAGATCCTGAAAATGTGCTCCCAATCTTCCACTTCACAGGATGGATACCCTGTAAGCGGAAAGTGTACGCAATCGAGGTTGCCTCTAAGAAAAACAGGTTTTTCGTTGATTAAGATCTTTGTTCCGTTGTGAGACACCTCATAGAAACCAAATTCGGTTTGGAGGGCGTCAGAGAATTCACCGGTGCTGAAGGCGAAATCCAACACATAGACCTCAGGGTTGAATTCGCTCCAGGTTGAAAGTTTCCCGTTTGCAGGAAGTTCCATCATTGCCCTACCTCTATTTGAAAAATGAAGATTTTCCACCCCTTTCATCACTTTCCGGCCGGTCTTTACAGAGGTGATTTTGTAGCTCACTTCTGCTTCAGGTATACAGGTATCGTTCAGGGTAACTTCAATTTTCAGCATGTCGTTGCTCACATCCGGGAAGGTCCTCAGGGATTGTATCCGGACAGGAACACGGGCACTGATCTCCATGCGTCCGACTATTCCGTTCCAGATGCTTTGGGTATAATCTCCATACGCATGGCCTTTATCGCCGATGTTGTGAATCATCTCGTTGTCCACCAGAAGTGTCAACCTGTGTGTTCCGGGAGTGAGTGTTCCCAGCCGGTGAATATGGGGTGTACCCAATGCATCCTGCCTGCTCAGCTGCTGGCCGTCGATGAATACCGTCGACTCCCAGAGTACCCGCTCAAAAAACAGCTCAATCTCTTTGTTTTTCCACGATGCAGGGATTTCAATTTCACGTGAATACCAGGCTTTGCCAACATATTTGAATTCAGGAGTAAGCATGCCAAAATCGGAACCTGTGGATGGACTACCGAATTGATGCTCTGCCAGGGAACCAGGCAGTTCAATATATCCGTCAGTTTTACAAGAGCCGGGAGAGTTCGTCACATAATCATTTTCAGGGTCCAGCCTCACCTCCCATGTTCCGGCCAGCGAATCCGTGGTAGCATGGTCGCATCCGGCGCAAACAAACCAGAATAAAACCGCTATAATCAGATGTTTAATATTTCCCTGCATTTTCGGTAATCCAATTTTCGTATGCGGCATTTAGCTCTTCCACTTTTTCGGGCATCTTATCTGCAAGATTGACCCTTTCTCCGCGATCTTCTATCAGATTGAAAAGTTTAAGGCTGAAATCATCAGAGATGGGTTTGATATAGAAAGCTGAAGGCCTGCCTTTTCCCCACAGTTCATTGGAGTTGGTTAATTTCCATTTTCCCTTCCGGACCGCCCACGTTTTCCCCCATCGCCAGACCAGAAGCCGCTCTTCATCCGGATGTAACAGACTGATACCATCCATGGCTTCATCGGTTAATTGAATCTGGGCTGCCTCAGCAAAGGTGGGTAATATATCGGTAGCCGACACATAAGCTTCCTTAACTATTCCGGCCTCTGCTTTTTCCGGCCATACCAGGACCATGGGCACACGTATACCGCCTTCCCAGAGAGAGTATTTCCCTGCCGATAAGGGTTCATTAACTGCTCCTGTCAAAGGCGATCCGCCATTATCGGAAAGAAACAGAATCACCGTGTTTTTTTCCAGACCCTCCTCTTTCAACACATCCAACACACGCCCCAGGTTGTCATCCAAACAGTTCAGATTCGCTAAATAGAACTTACGCATCTCTTCGTCCTGAATGACTCCCAGTCGGGTATACTTCTCGTAGTAGGCAGAATATGATCCCGGATTCCGGTTGCCAAAGGTCTCCATACTGTCAGGTTCGTAGTTATGGATGGGATTCACATTGTATTTCTCCAGGTATGGTTGGGGCACTTCGTGAATCACATGATGAACCGCATTGTAGCTCAGGGTCAGAAAAAAGGGTTTCTCTCTGTCGGTTTTTAGATAGCTCACCGCAGCGTCGGTAAATATTTCAGTCAGATAGCCTTCTTCATAGCTCTTATAATTCTTGTTTTCCATAAGAGGCCCCAGGTGGGCACTGGTCCCGTTGGGATCGGGTGTACGCTCAGCCATTTCATCAGAGTGCAACCAGTAATCGTGCGCATGAGCGCTGAATCCAAGAAAGTAGTCGTATCCGTGATTTAACGGGTGTTCACGTACATCGAACCTGTGGTAATTAGTTCCAAAATCAGCTTTACCGATACGGGCTGTGGTATAACCGGCTTCTTTTAAATATTCGGCAATGGTCTTTGTGCTTTCGGGCAAACCGGGCCCCCAGCTTGCTGTTTCATCCCACCTGAACTGGAATTTCCCGGTATTTAAACCTGCCCGGGAGGGGCTGCAAACCGGAGCAGTGGTATAGGCCTGAGGAAAGACCGTTCCGGCCTCGGCCAAACGATGCATGTTGGGTGTGGAGATCTCGGACCGGTGGTTGTCAAAAGGAGAAAAATCGGCATATCCCTGATCGTCGACAATGATAAGCAGGATGTTGGGTTTTTCGGGTTCAGTGGTTTTGCCAGGAGTGCAGCTCAGTAGAGTGAGAGCCAGCACGGTTGAAGTGATGAGATGCAATAGTCGTTTCATGATCTTCACAAGATACATTTTAAAGTGGTATTATGATCGATTTAATAAAATGGATTTTCGTATCCATATGTTTGAATTGTAGTAATTTACCTTCAGTATATTCACAGCCTGTGGAAAAGTAAAAGTATTGATCATTACTCATGGCAACCATACCATGGAAGAGACAGCGTTTTTCCTGAACCTCTCACAACTCAGGGAGACTCCCCTTGTGCTGGTGGGTTCCATGAGGTCCTCCAATGAGATTTCATAATCTCGCAAAGTAAATAGTACGGAGAAATATCCCCACTTAATTGAACCGACAGAAAATACTAAATTAGCTAAATTGATATTGGACCATATGGACAATACGGAAGTCATGAAAGAGTACTTGAATTACACCCAGGGAGCCGGAGAGTTACAGAACTGGATAGTGGCAGAAACCGATTTTAATCCCAAATACCAGGGTAAATGTGAGGCAATTTTCTGCCTGGGCAATGGGTATTTGGGCTTACGGAGTGCCACCGAAGAAAGCTATTGCGGACAGGCAAGAGGCCTATTTGTGGCGGGGACTTTTAATAAAAGCCTTCCCAATGAAGTGACAGAACTGCCTAATGCGGCAGATATGACCGGTATGGACATTCAGATTGACGGAGAGCTGTTCCATCTCGAAAAGGGAAGTTATACCGATTACAACAGATCCCTGAACCTTAAGAATGGGGAACTGATACGCCGGTTTACCTGGACCAATACGGAGGGGAAGAAGTTTAAGTTTGAATTTAAACGATTTGTATCCTTTCATGATCTGCATACCCTTTGTTCTGAAGTGTCCATCACGCCAGTGGATTGTCAAGCAATAATTACTGTGATATCAGGAATAAACGGACAGGTGACCAATACAGGAGCGCAACACTTTGAAGAGGGCGAAAAGAGGGTCTTTGATCGAATGTACCTGCAAATGCTTCAAAAGACCAATGAATCAGGAATTGTGTTTGTGCACAACACCTGTCATGATTTTTCCAGGAGTTCGGTGGGGATCTCTTCCCGGTTTGAAATGGACCGGAGAAAAGTGCATATGATTTTTGAAGGGGAAGCCGGAACAGGAGATTGTATTCGTTTCTTAAAAACCTCGAATGTGTATACAACCAGGGATGAGACTACACGGGAAATGTCCCTGGAGGAGCTAAGAGTTTTTTCCAACCGGGAATTAAAGCTGCAGTCTCAAAAAGGATATGAGCTGCTTTTCCGGGAAAGCATTGAAAAATGGGAGGATTATTGGAAGGAGATGGAGATTCATGTGGATAGTGAAAACGACTTTGACCAGTTAGCTATCCGGTTTGCGCAATATCACCTGCTGGTCATGACCCCTAAACATGATGCCCGGATGGGTATTGCTGCGAAGGGATTGTCGGGTGAGGGATATAAGGGCCACTCCTTCTGGGACACAGAGATTTTTGTTTTGCCCTTCTTCATATACACATTTCCCGATATCGCCAGGAAGCTTTTAGAATACAGGCATATCACCTTGCCAGGTGCCCGTAAGAAAGCCAGAGAGAACAACTACAAAGGGGCCATGTATCCCTGGGAATCTGCCTGGGCGGATGATGGTGAAGTAACCCCGGTTTGGGGAGCGTCAGATATTGTGACCGGAGAAGCTACGAAAATCTGGAGTGGTTTCATCGAACAGCACATTACTTCCGATGTGGCGTTCGCCATATGGCACTATTACATGGTAACAGGAGATGAGGATTTTATGAATAGAGTGGGTTATGAAATACTTATCGATACGGGGATCTTCTGGGGAAGCCGGTTGGAATGGGATGAGAAGCTGAAGAGATACCATATCAACGACGTACTCGGACCGGATGAATACAAGGAGCATGTAAACAATGATGCCTTTACCAATCATATGGCAAAATGGTGTGTAAATAATGCTCTGAAATATTATGACTACCTCACAGAGAATGAAACAGAAACCTTTACCCGTCTCAACAAGTTGCTTAATCTTGATAGCGAAATCGGGGAACTCAGGGATAAGGTGGAAGAGATTTATCTTCCTGCCCCCAATGGTTCAGGGGTCGTACCTCAGGATGATACCTATTTGCAGAAGGAGAGTATTGATCTGAGCAAATACAAGAACCAGGATCGTGTGGATTCCATTTTCAGGGAGTATAACCTGGAACAGGTGAACCAGATACAGGTTACAAAGCAAGCATCTGTTGTATTACTTATGTATCTGCTGGAATACAAATTCAGCCATGAGATCAAAGCAGCAAACTATCGCTATTATGAGCCCAGGACAACGCACGATTCATCACTGAGTTTAGCTATCCACTCTATTGTTGCTGCAGATATCGGGTTAATGGAACAGGCCTACGGACTCTATGAAAAAGCTGCCAGGATTGACCTGGGGCCCGAAATGAAGAGCTCGGACAAGGGCATCCATTCTGCTTCGCTCGGGGGAATCTGGCAGATTATAGTATGTGGTTTCGGGGGTGTCCGGATGATAGATGGAACACTTCGGATCGATCCTAAACTGCCGGATCAGATCCACTCCATTACCTATCCCATTACCTGGAACTCTAATCCATTGAGAATCACTGTAACGCATAATAACATATCCATTATAAACAAAGGAACCGGTTCCGTGAAAATGAATATCCTGGGAACTGATTGCTTGGTGGAGAAAGCAATGACAATCAATTACTAATCAATGGAGAAAAACAGAAAACAGTATATCACGACCATGGATTTGAAACAGCAGAGATTCCTGTGAGACTGAAGAAAGGGGAAAATGAAGTGTTGCTAACATAAATTATTACGAAATGAACAAGATAACTTTCACTACGCTGATTACAGCCCTTGTGGGGGCATTGATCCTTACAGGCTGTACCTCTTCAGGAACTCCATATGAAGTGGAAGATGGATACATCTTTATCCAGAAAGAAGAACGGAGAGACGATCCTTCGGAATGGGAGCTGGTCTGGGAGGATGAATTCGATAAGAGCTCCCTTGATACCACCCATTGGAGCAAAATAGGTCTCTATACCTCTGAACGATTGCTGAATAACTTCCCGGAAGCAAAGACAGACAGGAATGCATGGCGTGAAATTCGAAACCACTGGGCGAGTTATGCATGTGCTGTCAATCCTGAGGCGGTGCAGTTTAAGGATGGCCAGATTCTGTTGAGAGGTGTAATGAATGAAGATACAACGGGATGGGATAACCGCCCGTATCATACTGGAGGCATCTGGACTTTGAACAAGTTTGCCTTTCAATACGGACGGATCGAGGTCAGAGCAAAGCTGGATCCGGCGTATGGTGCCTGGCCTGCCATATGGCTCATCCCTCAAAAGAAGATCTACGAGAACCAGCATAACGGGGAGATCGATATCATGGAACGCTTAAACCACGATGATTTCGTCTATCAAACCATTCACAGCCATTGGAACCTGAACCTGAAGCTACAGATCCCGCAAAGGTATACTACTGCCAAGATCGATACCACCGGATACAATGTCTACAGCATAGAGTGGTTTCCAGAGAAGATCAGGTTTGCAGTCAACGGGAAAGTCTCACTTGAATACTCAAAGATCCAAGGGGCGGGAACCTTCCAGTGGCCCTTTGATCAGCCCTTTTTCCTGATCGTGGACCAACAGCTGGAGGGATGGCCGGGTGATGTCACTCATCCCGAAGAGCTTCCCATTGACATGGCGGTGGATTGGGTGAGGTTATATCAGTAATGGGATCTTTTTAGTAAGTTTAGAGTATCTAATCCTTTACCAGTCTTCAGGACGAAACAGGGTACTATGACCCACCGGGAACGGATACTTAAAATTCTACAAGGAAAGCAGCCCGACTACCTTCCCTGGTGCGGTGACCTGGATTACTGGGCTAATTCACTAATCAAAAGGGGCCTCAAACCTGAAGGCTTTATCCAGTCGGATGAATATATCCAATGGCATCGTGATCTGAATGTGGGTTTTTACCTGCAGGGTTATTTCCCCTATAAGCAAATCGTGGAAGGTTGTGAAGTGGTGGAATGGAATGAAGGACATAAAAGGTTCAAAGAGATCAAAACCCCTTTGGGCTCGGTCAGGGAGTGCTGGGAATATATTCCCGGTTCCTATACGGAAGGGCCAGTGGAACATTTCATGAAGAGTGAGGCGGACTTACCCATCATGAAGCATATATATGAACACACCCGCTTTGAACCCGATTACGATTTTGCCCACAGGAGGAGAGAACAGGTAGGTAACCAGGGGGTGGTGCTTTGTTATCTTCCCAAAAGCCCCTTCATGCATCTGGTGGCACTGGAGGCGGGTATTATGTCAGTCACGGTGATCGCCATGAACCTGCCCGGTGAATTCAGGGAGTTGTTGGAGGTGATGAAAAAGGCTTTCGACCAGGCAGCTCAAATAGCTGTAGATAGCCCGGCCGAGGTGCTCATGATCCCTGAAAACCTCTCCTCGGAAATGGTGGGCCCCGAGTTTTTCGAACTCTATATGCGAGACTACCAGGAGGAGTGGACTACGAAAATCAGAGAAGCGGGAAAGTACTCATACATTCATATAGATGGTACGCTGTCGGGGTTGTTAAAACAGGAAGCTTCGGTAGGATTCACTGTACTGGAAGCTTTAACCCCACATCCGGTAGGTGATCTCAAATGGGAGGAACTGTCAGATTTTGTGGGCGATACCAACAGCATCTTTTGGGGCGGGATCCCCGGAGCCTATTTCACGGCCAATGTGAGTGAAGAGGAGTTTGAAAGACATGTAAAAGAGGTGATCGGGATCATGGTGAAGGAGCCCCGCTATGTGCTGGGGGTAGCCGACCAGGTTCCGCCTGATGGACTGGAGGAGAGGGTTAAGAGAGTGGGGGAACTTGTGGAGCAATACGGGAAATACTGATCCATACTAAGCGAAACTTACACGAATCTTACCATAATATTCTACGTATGAATATGAAGAAGTCTACTCTTTATGTAATCTCCCTGAGTTTTATATCTTCTCTGGGCGGGTTCATTTTCGGCTACGATACGGCCATCATTTCCGGTTGTAATTCATTCCTGCAAACTCATTTCGAGCTTTCTCCTGCCATGCTGGGATGGGTGGTTTCGTCGGCGCTGCTTGGCACCATTCTGGGTTGTATTATTTCCGGGGCGATCACCAACCGGTTTGGAAGAAAAAGAGTACTGATCCTGGCCGCAGTGCTACTATCCCTTTCGGCAACCGGATCCATGCTTCCACCGGTATTCCAGGGGAATCTTGAACACTCGTTGTGGTTCACATCAACCACCGAAACGGCTTTTAATATGCTGATTATAGCCCGGGTAATTGGAGGTATCGGTGTTGGGATCACCTCGGTAGTAGCCCCGGTATATATCTCTGAATTGACCTTACCGGAGAACAGGGGAAAGATTGTCTCCATCTATCAGCTCTCCATTACCCTGGGCATCCTTCTGGCATTTCTGGTCGACTGGATAGTTTTAAGTGGTGCCGGTGATGCTGCGGGAGTCATCACAGAGAATGGTTCCTCGAAATTCTTTGAATGGCTCTTCACTGAGGAGATCTGGAGGGGAATGTTCGGTACCGAGATCCCTGTGGCATTGCTCTTTTTCATTTTGCTCCTATTTACCCCGGAGAGCCCCCGGTGGCTGGTGGCCAACCAGAGAGAGGAGGAGGCCATGAGCACTATGATCAAGATAGGCGGAATCGAGCAGGCCGAACTGCAATTGGAGGAGATCAGGGAAATGGTAAAAGAAGAAAAAGGGGGTTTTAAAGAGCTCTTCACTCCTTTTCTGAGACGCCCCTTTTTAATAGGGATCCTGTTACCCATGTTCTCTCATCTCAGTGGTATTGCAGCCATCATGTATTTTGCCCCTAATATCATCAATGAAGCCATAGCCAGCGTGGAGAGCTCTTTTCTGGGAGCGGTGCTTGTGGGGGTAGTAAATTCGGCCTTCACATTTGTGGCGATACAGTACATTGAAAGATCCGGAAGGCGAAAGCTATTGCTAATCGGTGTGATCGGAGCCTTTATCTCTTTATCGATGGTTGGAGTTCTGTTCGCAATGGGTTCCACACTGATCATTATCCCTTTGCTGTGCTATGTAGCCAGTTTTGCATTTTCGTACGGTCCCATGGTCTGGGTCATCATTAGCGAAATATTCCCTACCCGCATCAGAGGATTGGCAGTTTCCATTGGCAGCTTTTCTCTTATGGTAACCGGCTTCTTCATTACTCTGACCAATCCTGTCTTGATTAAATCGATCATGCCATCCGGTACTTTCTTTTTATATGCGGGATTAACCCTCCCCGCCATCTGGTTCATTTGGAGATTTGTCCCTGAAACCAAAGGAAAATCTCTGGAGGAGATTGAACAATTCTGGAAAAACTTAAGAAAAAAATGAAACCTAAACAGCGATTCCTAACTGCTTTGAATTGCGGGATTCCCGACTGTGTTCCCCTGTTCGATCACCTTTTTAGTCCCAGACTTCAAAAAGAAGTACTCGGGTATATCTCTGAACTATACGATGGGGCATCCATCGTTAAACTTGCCGACAAGATCGGGATTGATTCTTCCTGGATCCCGGTAAACGGATTTTGCGGTACAGAGGAGGAGGTGCATGCTGAAGGGGCTGAATACACGGATGAATGGGGGGTTTCCTATATTAAAAACGGCTGGCCCATTATGGCCCAGAGAGATACTCCAATCAAAAACAGGGGCGATTGGACCAACTACCGGCTGCCCGATGCAAATGCAGCCTTTCGTCTGGACAGGATCACGCAGGCTGTAAAAGCCAATGAGGGGGAAACAGCCATATTGTGCGGAATGCTTGGTCCGTTTACCATGATGAGCTGGTATTTCATGGACCTGCCCAATTTCAGTATGGCCATGTTCACCGATCCGCAATTGATCCATGAGATTAACAACGCTTATATTGACTGGACGTTGACAGTAGGTAAAAGAGCTGCTCAGTTGGAAGGTATTGATGCGTTTTTTATCTCCGACGACTGGGGTTCCACATCCGGGCCACTGATTGCACCCGACCAGTTTGATGAATTCTTCATTCCTCCCTTCAGAAAAATGGTTCAGGGGCTGAAGTCCCTTGGCCTCCCGGTTATCATGCATAATGATGGAAAGATCTGGGATATGCTGGACGGACTGGTAGATACGGGGATCTCCGGTTATAATCCGGTGGAAAGAGGAGCGGGAATGGATTTGAAGAAAGTGAAAGAGCGCTACCTGGGGAGGCTCTGTTGCATTGGCAATGTGGATAATAAAACTACCCTGGTAAGCGGCTCAGTGGAGGAGGTGATTGCCGAAACCAAAGAGTGCCTGGAGATAGGCATGCCTGGAGGAGGATATATTGTGTCATCGGATCACAGTTTTCACGACGACATACCCCTTGAGAACATTTATGCCATGATCGAAACAGTAAAAAAACATGGTACCTATTAGATGAGACAAAACATAATACTAATGAACAGATATCTCACACTCGTCGCGGCATTAGCTTTTCTCATGCTACAGCCAGGAGTAACGGAAGCACAAAAACCTGCTGCTACAAAAATCAAAGTCTATTCCACTTCAGTGGTTAAAAGGAATAGTGAACAGCCCCTGCAGATAGGAATGGTGGAATTGAGGCAATACCCTTTCAGCACGCTGGATGGTACTGTAGTATTTCCAGGGAACAAAACGTTCAGTTATCGCTGGGAGGATCTGAACGAAGAGACCCACACCGTTCCCTTTGAATTTCCAAAGTTGTCGGAGCGGCAACAAGTTAAAGTCATCATCAGTCATGAGGGAATACAACTACTCAAAGAAACCATTCAGTTTAATCCGCCGAAAGCCTGGAAAATCTATGATGTACAGGTATCACATCACGACCTGGGCTATGCCGATTACTACCACATGATGCGCCGCGATGTGCGTGAAATGGGTATCGAAATGGCCATGGATTTTGCCCGCAAAACCGATGACTGGCCCGAAGAGAGCAGGTTTCACTGGACTGTGGAGACCAGCGAGCCTATGATCCAATATCTTTCCAGGCAACCCAAGGAAGTACTGAATGAACTCTTTGAGCGCATAAATAGTGGACAGATCTCGCTGGGCGGGATCCACAATTCGGTGATGACCGAGCACATGAGTTATGAAGCTATGGCCCGGCATTTCTACACCCCGAACCGGTATGTAACCGACTGGTTTGGCACCGCACCTTCCAAAACTGCTTTGAACACCGATGTGGTGGGATTTTCCAGGGCTCTTGCACTCTATTCCAAGGAGGCCGATATCCCCTATTTTATGTTTGGACGTAACTCGGCCATCAAGGAATTTGACAAGGCAGAAGATGATGCCGCCTTCTACTGGCAGTCGCCCGATAAAGATGCCCACATGACGCTTTTTAAAATATGGCACTATTACTCTCCTGACCGTTTTATTCACTATGATGTACACGAAGTGGCTGCCATAAGTCGCACGTATGAGATGCATAAAAACTATCCTTATGACTGCATTTTATCGGAAGACAGCTATGATTTCGGATTACCTCAGTTCGAAAACGTGGAAGGGATCAGAAAATGGAACGAGATCTATTCCAATCCCGTGCTGATATCAGGGACTTTCGATATGTACTTCGATGACCTGAACAGCCAGCAGAGCAGAGAGACATTTAAGGCATTTGATAAGGATGCCCCCAATGCATGGGCAGATATGGATGCCACCGATGTGGAGTATGCCAACAAAGCCCGCAGGCAGTATTCCCATTTGCCTGCCGTAGAAAAATGGGCCACACTTGCTTCGTCATCCGCAGGCGGGACATTCCCCTGGATCGATCTTTACCAGGCGTACCATGGATTGCTTATGTGGGCTGAACATACCAATGGTGCCTATTCGGAGGGGCCTTTCTACACGCCTCCATCCCTGGATGATCACTCAGCTGCCATGGGTACCTATTATGAGCTGGAACAGGAGATGCACAGGGACCTGATCAGGGAGAGTGAGTATTTCACAGCAAAGGCCGAATCAGTTGCCATTGCCCAATTCAAAAATCAGATCACTACAGAGAGCAAAAACACCCTGGTGGTACAAAATTCTCTGGTCAGGGAGCGATCCGGGACTGCCAGATTTACATTACCGGAGGGAAAGGGCCTGAGTGAATTATTCGACAATGCAACAGACAAGGAAATATCCTATCAGGTGTGCGAAGCAGGAGAAGTACTTTTTGTTGCCGAGAAAGTACCTTCGATGGGCTACAAAACTTACACCCTGAAGCTGAATAATAATCCGGAAAACGCAGATATTGAGCAGCTCTCCAAAGCTCCTGTAATTGAGAACGATTTTTACAGAATGGCGTTTGATGAGAAAACAGGTGCTATTTCAATGCTGTATGACAAGCAGCTGAAACGTGAATTGGTGGATCATCAGTCCCATTTCAAGCTGAATGAATACTATTATGAAAGACTGAATACAGGAAATTACCTGGATGGTCTCACTCCCTATCATCCGGAAAAAGCCACCTTTTCCAAAATGGATGGACCATTGGCCCAAACAGTGGTTTCTGAAGTAACTGCTGAAGGGTGTGAAAAGATCATTCAGAAAGTGACGATCTACAAACACTCCAACCGCATCGATTTTGAAGTGTTTCTGGACAAATCTGAATCCGGCCGGTCATTGGAGGATTACAGAACCTACAGCGCTAAAGGGAAAGAGGCACTCTTCTATTGTCTTCCCCTGGACATTCCGGATTTTACCATCAGGCATGAACTGGCCGGGGGGGTGATGGAACCCATTGAAGATCAATTTCCGGGCTCCTCCACTGATTTCTATACCATTCAGAATTTCTCTGATATATCCAACAAGGATTGGGGCGTCACCCTGGCCACCAGGGAGCCCAACCTGGTGGAGTATGGCAAACCAAGACCGGCTCTTTGGAGTACGGGCGATGGTTTTGAAAAGATCATGAAGAAGGCAGAGAAGTCCCACTACTACCTCTATCTTCTGAACAACATGTTCTTCACCAACATCAGGCAATCTCAGCCCGGGCCTAAGACCTTTCGCTGGTCCCTCCGTACCCATCGCAACGATTGGAGTGAAGGAAAGGCGCATCATTTTGGCCGGGAGGTGGCCCATCCCTTCACCTCTTTCATTCTGACAGGGAAGAATCAGGGTACTCTTCCAGCGGATCAGCACGCTTTTATGATGATCGATTCAGACCATGTGATCTGCACAACCATCAAGCCTGCTGAGGCCAATGGTGAAGGGTATATTCTGCGATTTGTAGAAGTGAGCGGGAAGGAAGCCATGGTTACGTTACACACGAATTTCATTGATAAAATCGAGAAAGCAAACCTGACTAACCTGGTGGAGGTGGATCGCGACTATGACCTGGAGCTTATGGGTGATAATAGCCTGAAGTTCAGCATTCCGGCTTTCGGACTGCGAACCATAAGGATTACTCCGGAAAGGAGTGAACTTCCTCATATTACAGATTTAGAGGCCAATTCCACAGCAGACCGGCAGGTAAATCTAAGGTGGGAGGTGACTGGAGGTGGAGAGGACCATGCGGCCTACTACCAGGTCTACCGGGGAACAGAACCAGGATTCAAACCCGGACTCAGGTATTACGTGGCCAATACCAAGAACACGGAGTACACCGATCAGCCGGTATTGCATGTGAGGGGATGGCAGGACAATGTGCTGGAACCTGGAACACGGTATTATTACAGGGTGATGCCTGTGGGAGTGGACCACCGGAAAGGAGATCCATCGCCAGAAATCCAGGTTGCGACGAAAACCAGCACAGAGAAGAACATGGCACCAGACAAAGTACTTGGTCTGGTGACTACCCTGGTCAGCTCTCTCAGCGAGCACAACTATGTGGGGCTCTATTTCTATACCAACGTGGAAAAGGATGTCAATCAGTACAACCTTTACAGGAGCAAGGACAAAGGGTTTACTCCTGATGCCTATAACCTGTTAGCAAAAATGGATGTGACGGAAGAGATTCTGCATGTGACTCCTCACAGGTTTGGCCAGGTAACCAGGCAACTGAAGGAATATAACCGCCAGTTGTATGTGGATGAGGATGTGGAACCCTTTACAACCTATTATTACAAAGTTGTTGCAGTGGATGATGCAGGACAGCAGGGGCAATGTTCTCGAGAAGCATCTGTAACTACGGGTAGCAGCAGTCTATTTATTAAAGGGCAAGGTAGTTATCGAGAGAAGACGGATGTTGAGATAGTAAGCACATTAAGTGAAGGCAGTGAAGTACATTATACGTTGGATGGCTCCACTCCCACAAGATCTTCGGAACTCTACACCGGCCCTATCACCATTGATGAAGATGTGATCCTGACCGCTTCCATTTTCATGAAAGGAGCTGAGGAAGGAGCAGGAACGGCGCAACAGGCGTTTAAGAAGATCAATAACTATAGGGTGGAATACCTGATTCCATACAATGTAAAATGGCCTGGAACGAAGGAGCTCACATTGATCGATAATTTCCGGGGCGATTACTTTGCCAGCAAATACTGGCAGGGTTGGGAAGTGAAAGACATGGAGGTGGTTATTGACCTTATGGAATCCAAAGAGATAGCATCTGTTTCTGCGGGATTCCTGCAATCTACCGGAAGCTGGATACTATTTCCTGAGTTTATCGAAGTATCCCTCTCCGAAAACGGGGAAGAGTTTACTTATGCAGGGAAGGCGGAAACCCCTGAGGAATGGGAGACCATGCCTCAGAATAAAGATGATCTGACAGTCACTTTTCCAACAACCCGGGCACGCTATGTTCGTGTTTTTGCCAAGAACATGAAATACCTTCCGGAATGGCACATGTTTGCTGGCAGCAAAGCATGGATTTTCGTAGATGAAATTACGATCAATAAGTAAATATGAGAAGGATAGTTTTGTGTGGCTTCATCCTGTTAGCCGCTATGCAAACCGGTAATGCCCAGTGGTCCATACGGGGTAAGAGCACGGACAAGGATGCCAGTTGGAACCTGCTTCAGATGTTTACCCCGGAGGAGTGGGATGCCAGCAACTTTGCCACCGATGAAGAAATGGAATGGTTTAACGATGCCCGATACGGCATGTTCATCCATTTCGGGCTCTCCACCTACAAAGGAAAAGATCTGAGCTGGGGCATTTGCGAAACCCGTAAAGCCCCTGACAGAGGTTCCGGACAGTACCCTGACAGTGTGTGGACCACATGGCCGGAAGCCTTTCTCTTTGAAAGTTATGATCCCGTGGAATGGGTGGAGATCGCAAAAAGATCAGGCATGCAATATATAGTAGCTATTGCCAAGCACCATGATGGCTTTCACTTGTGGGATACGGACTACTCCGATTTCAAGGTTACAAACACCCCTTATGGGAAAGATTACCTCAAAGAACTGGCCGATGCCTGTCATGCCGAGGGTATGAAGTTTGGCATCTACTATTCTCAGAGGGACTGGTATCACCCCGATTATGCACCAGTGGACACCTCGCTGATTGATGTTATTACCGAGCCTCCATATTTTAAGGCAAAACCGGGAGTAAAAGAGATCCGACCGGGGGCCTCCCACCAAAAGTATATGGAGTATCAGTTTGATGTAGTCAGAGAGCTATGCACCAAATACGGAAAAGTGGATATATTCTGGTTCGATGCCTGTTGGTGGGGAGGCATGTTCACCGCTGACATGTGGGATTCGGAAAAGCTTACCAGGATGGTCCGTCAGCTCCAACCTGGAATCATCATCAATAACCGTGCATCCATTCCTGGTGATTTTGATACCCCGGAACAGAAGATCGGCATGTATCAGTTGCGCCCCTGGGAAAGTTGTGTGACACTCTGTCGCTCCTGGTCCTGGTCTCCCACACCCGTGAAATCGAAAAAAGCCATCATCCACATGCTCACTGCCACTTCTGGTGGTAATGGCAATATGCTATTGAGCTGGGGTCCGAAATGGGACGGTGCTTTCGATCCGGTACAAGTACAGCGGCTGGAAGAGGTGGGTGAATGGCTAAAGAAGTACGGACATACTATCTATAATACCCGGGGAGGCCCCTGGCATCCTGCTTCATGGGGCGGTAGCACTTACCGGGATAATAAGGTATACGTTCATATTACAGGAGAGGTAAAGAATACCTTATCACTACCCTGTGTTGTTTACAAAATCATTGATGTCAAAGTTTTAACTGGAGGTGAGGTAAATGTGACTCAAACCGAAGAAGGAGTGACTTTCGATATTCAAAAGGCAGACAGGGATTCAGAATCTGTCATTTTGGAACTCACAGTCGAAAACAGGAAAGATTAGAATAAAAGGTCAGTGATACTGACTTCGAGGTAATTACCCGGCAATATGAGCCCGGTTGCACTCGAAGTCCGATCCCATTTGACTTGCAAGGTTAAAGGTCCTAACTTGCATAATAACAAGCCCAAACCCAGATGCCAGATAATCCCAACAAACTGTCTCAATTCTGGCAGGAGCTTAAAAGACGCAAGGTAGTCAAGCTGATTGCAGTCTATGCTGCCACCGCTTATATCATCTTTGAGGTGGTCGATATTGTGTTGCCGAGGCTGGGATTGCCAGACTGGACCGTTACTTTCATTATCGTGCTGGTCATTGCAGGATTCCCCATCACGGTGATCCTCTCCTGGATATTTGATGTAACTCCCCAGGGTATTAAGAAGACCGAGCCCATTCATATAATAAAGAAACGGGAACCGCTGCCTCCTCCCGCAAAACGGAAACTGAAATCGAGCGATGGGATCATTGCTGTACTGGTGGTCGTTGTGGTAATCCTGGCTTATCCCCGGGTATTCCGGAGTGAGGGAGACCTGTTCAGGAAGGCATATGAAGGTAAAAAATCTATCGCTATATTCCCGTTCACCAATCATACGGGAGATTCCACTTACAATCACCTGGAATTCGGGATTTCCGAGCTGCTCATTAATGCACTCTCTTCCTCCCAGGAGATCGTAGTACTCGATAACCAGACCATCAGCAATGTCATTGACCACATTGAGCATATCCAGAAGGCAGCTATTGGACCGGATGTAGCCAGGGAAGCCGCCAAAAGGATTCGGGTGGAATCCTATATCACAGGAGATTTCATGCAGGCGGGTTCCACTTTCAGGATCAACCTGAAACTTATCGATACCCAAAGCAGCAAAGTGTTGACTACTGAATTCGTTGAGGGAGCGCCCGACAGTGTTTTTTCCATGGTGGGTGCTTTGTCCAATTCCATTAAAAACCACCTGGAGATCGAAGTGCTTGGGGAGAGTACGGGTATTGAACTGGCTGATTATGTCACCACCAGCTCTCCCGAAGCATACAGATATTATATTAAGGGACTTGAGAAATGGTGGCATGGGAAGGGAGGTATTCAGGAGCTTCAGGAGGCAATACGGTTAGACAGCACCTTTACAGAGGCCAATTTGTACCTGAGCATTATATACTCTCGCCATGCTCATTATGATCGTGCCAGAGAGACCTTTGTTAAGGCCAATTTGGGGAAGGAGAGATTATCAAGGAAAATGCAGCTCTGGCTAGAGGCCTTTAAAGCCCAGTATATCGATAAGAATCCTTACCGGTCTATCCAATTGTTTGAAGAGGTATCAGAAATAGAACCTCTTTCCCGCCTCAATTGGTTTTGGCTTGGCGATTCCTATCGCATAATTGAAGAGTATGAAGACGCACAGCTGGCTTTTGAACAGATCCTCAGGTTAAATAATAAATTAGGCCAATGGGATGCCCCAAGATTCTATTATTTCCTGGGATGGACCTACAAAGAACTTGGAGAGTATAAAAAAGCACAAAAAATACTAAAAAATGGAGCTGACCTGTTTCCAGAATCCACGGGAATAAGATTCTCTCAAGCCGCATGTGCCTTGCTGCAGCAGGATACGGTTTCAGCCCACCGATACATAGATGAGTATAAAACCGAATTAAGAAAGACAGGTTATTTCCCAGATCCATCAATCACAGCATATGTGGGCCATATTTATTACCAAGGAGCCGGGTTAAAGCAAAAGGGAACGGAAATCTACAGGCAGGCCCTGGATATGAGATTAAAGGCAGGAAGAGATATTGATACAGTGAATCCTGGGAATAATCTGTTCTGGTATTATGGCATTTTAGGGAACGTCTATGTGGCGGATAGCATAGATATTGAACAAGGGATGGAGTATTTGAACAGAGCCATGGAGCTCTCCAAAGTGGCCTATTCACCCTCGGGCCATCCCTGGGTGT
>CAZURA010000052.1:0-31200 GCA_964622985.1 uncultured Bacteroides sp.
ACTAGATCAGTATACATGCTGTTAGTACCTGAGATGAACGTTTGCGTATAACCATCCAGGTAATATGCTTTGAACCAGATAGAATCCCCCATAAAATAAAGATCCCGGTCAGTATGCAGATATAACTTCTTAAACACAGAGGATCTATTCTCAGGATTTGATTTCCCGGTATGTTGAGATGATAAGATATAGGGAATAAGGTAGAGAACAAAGGCAAGGGAGATGGTCTTGATTGTGAGCTTCATATGAAGGATTTTATGCATGAGTTAAGCAGTTAATCCTACAGCCTCAACAATTATGCCATTCAACTTATTGACTACACTCGGTGGTATAATATAGTTTAGGACAATTACTGTCATCCACCCACCACATGTGGTCTGGCGGAAATGGCCATGTCCATACACACACTTCCTCTAAATCTGGATTGTTAGAGATAACAAGTACCTTTATCTTGGGATTCTGTGAGACATCTAACCGGGTCAATAGATTATTTCGACAATAGAGATCCTCAAGATCTCTACATAGCGAAACATTTATCTCAGTGAGCTTGTTTTCATCGCAATACAAGGTACGCAAGGATCTGTTATTTGATAGATTCAAAGATGCCATTTGATTGCCGGCGACAAACACTACTTCCAACTCACTATTATTTGAAAAATCCAAATAGGTCAGCTTATTGAGTAAGCAATCTATATCCGTTAACCGGATGTTATTAGATATATCCAACTCAGTCAGTTGATTAGCAATACATCTTAATAACTCCAAGTTCATACAGAGAGTGATATTCAACTCAACAAGCTTATTGTAGGAACAATCGAGAAATAGTAGTGAGGTATTATCCGACAGGTCAAGATCTCTCATCTGATTTCCTGAACATCTTAAAGTATCCAGATTGATAAATGCTTTGATTCCTTTAAGCGTGATAATTTTTCCTTCACTATGAAACACGGGCTCGCCGTCAATATAATCGGACCTCACCACTCCGCTTACGTCCAACTTTGTAAGGGCCTGAGCTTCACCATAGCTAATAACGCCATCTCCATTGGTATCCACTCCAGAATCAACTAAGACCTTAAGAAATGCTTTATCTGGAATTCTAACCCGATCTTCGGGATCATGCTCTTTACTGCATTGTGTAATAAAAAACAATACCCAGGTACTATATATGAATATGTATATAGGCCTCATGTGCTTAGCACTTATCTTATAAAGATACCAAACCAGTTATTATCATGCAGGGAATACCGCATTGAATCGGGCCACCGAAACTCCAATCTCAATTTTTGTGCCCGGGGGCTTACTCAATTTATTACATCCCCGAAAAAGAAGGAGTTCATGAACAGCTTATGGGTCCCATACCAGAATCCCCGGAAATTCATGTACTCGTAGTAGCTGATCAATTTGCCTTTGCCAATAGACTGAACAGAGACCACCGGAGCCCCTTTTATGCGCTCCAGGTTCTCCTCAGATACCCAACCGCTCACATACGGATCCATAGTAAACGTAACCGGTTCTGCATATTTTGTACCCATGGATTCCGCCACCGAAGCTCCCCTTTTGAATACAGCTACATCCATACCTTCATACCCGTAACAGAGGGGATGTGTATGATCCATTTTTGCCCTGAAAATCGCTCCACCTATTCCGTGTATAGCAGACTCCTTTCTACGGTCAGCATACCTGAGATACCGGGTGCTGTCGGATGGAACCTGGTCCTTAAATTTGACCTGGCCCAACTCATTTTTCGCGGCCCATTTTGTCGCGCTGTTACAAGCGATCAATACCCCTCCTGAGCTGACCCATGTTTTCAGTTTTTCCACATCGTCCTCGTTCCATTCCTGGAATGCTCCACCTGGAAGTATGATCCGTGTATAGTCATTCAGGTCCAGCGATCTCATTCTTTCTGCCCGGATCAGGGTAACCGGGATATGATAGTTCTGATCCAACAAATGCCATAGGGATCCGGCATCATAAGAACTGGTACCGTTCCCGATAAACATCATGGCTTCAGGCTTCTTTAACCTCCATAAACTGGGGCTGCCCATATCTATTCCCACCGGAGAATCCAAAGTTTCGAGCCCATACATGGTCACACCGGTTGACCTGACTATTTCAGAAACCAGATTCCATATTTGCTGCTCGTCCAGGCTCTGATGATTTACATTAACCAGGATGGTACCATGCATAAACCTCTCCAGGTTACCCTCAAACTCCTGAGAGAAATCTCTGGTGGCCACTTTAGTCATCAAACCTGCTTCCTGAAGTCTGAATAGAGCATCAGGTGCACTGTACTCAGTCCAACGGAAGATATAACCCAGCCTGCTCCTACCTCCAACTACTTCTCCTTCATTTGGATTGGAAGTCACAGTCTCTTTTCTGACTTGTACATTTTTGAGAGATGTCAGCCTGGCAAAGGGTATATTGAATGCATAAGGCAAGGTCCATGTAGACACATCGTAAAAAGTAGTGTCCCTGAAGGAGGTCACCTCCTCAAAGATGCTGGTGATGAGACGGTACTGACTCTGTTCAACCGGAACAATATAACTGCTGGCTCCCTTAAAGTCTACACCGTTTATGGTCAGATCCTGTGGGTTTTGAAATACCTCGATCTGATGCTGGTTGAGAAGCTTTACAAATTTCTGGATTTTCATTCTGTCTGTCTCGGATCCGAACACGTAGGCCTTGGTTGAACTCTCCTTACCCAATTCCAGAGCAGATCGATAAAATTCTCTCTGATAGTTCAGCAATTCGGTCCGCATATCCATGGCTGCATCCAGGGTGGAAAGGGTAACTGTAAACTGATTCTTTATGGAAAGCGAAAGTTTAAGTAAACCGTTGTAGGTCTCCCGTATCCTGCCTCTGAATGCAGATTGTTCAAACAGGATCCCCACTGAACCGTTGATATCCGGGTAGGATGAGCCTTTTCCAAAATAATAGTCATCAAAGATCTCTTCAGAAAAGTAGGAGGAGCCAATGGCATCCAGCGATCTGGCATGGTATTTAGCTATCTCGGTGGTAAGTTTATAGTTATACTCAGGTGTCAGAGGATTATTTCGGGTGGGCACACCTGGCTGAAAGAAGAAGGTAATATTTCGTGTCGATTCATGATGATCGGTCACAATGTTAGGTTTCCACTCATGAAACTTGGCTACTCGTCCCCTGCTCTCCGGATTGATCAGTGGCAAATAGTCCCGGTTCAGATCAAACCAGTAATGGTTAGTTCTTCCTTTCGGCCAGATTTCATAAAACTGTTCCGAATTATTATCACCATTAGATAGTACACTCTGATAGGTATTGGTCCAGGTTGTGTGCCTTGTAAATCCATCCGGATTCAAGCATGGATCCATGATGATGATGGTATTCCCTAATAACTTGTCGATCTTTTCCCCCTGTGCGGCCGCCAGATAATATGCGGTCAGCACCGATGAATTGGTGGCGCTTGATTCATTGCCGTGCACCCCGTAGCTTAAACTTACCACCAAAGGGACTCCCTCTAATGGAATGTTCTCACCCGGATCTGAAAATTTTGAGTGAACTTTTTTAAGCTCCTCCAAATTCTCATGATTCTCTTTGCTGGTAAATACAAGGTGTATGAGCGGTTTATTCTCATAAGATCGTGCATATTCATACACCATTGCCCGGTCAGATATCCTGACTATCTGATTCATATAGTCCAGCACCTGGCCGTGTGTTAAATGCCACTCTCCCAATTGTTGCTTGAAATAGTGCTCGGGAGTAGGTATCTCCTCATTATAAGAGACATCTTCAGGTAAGAAGTAGTCCATTGATTCCTGAGCAAATAAAAAAATGATGGGGAAAGATAGAAGGAGGGTACTGAAAATCCGTTTCATCTGAAAAACATATATATGACTCATAAGGATAACCAATCTTTACATTTCATGTTCAATGAATCTCTAATGATATCAAAGTATTGATTTGGTCAACTAAAACTGCTAAGGAAGCCTCTGATGTCGACTACAGACGTAAAATCCCTGGGTCTTGATTTTAGATATTCTGCCAATAAAGCCAGGATCATGTTAAACTGGGCTGTATCAAAAGAGATTAAACAGGGCTTATCAGAGTGGAAATCGTGGTATGAATCAGACAATCAGAAGTGATTTTAGAAATATATTGTCACACTCATTCCAAAAGCATGCTGGTTACCAGGATCGATTCCTTTAAGTGAAGGGGATATCCGAAGTGAAAATTTTTGCCGGTCATCGTACAGGGGATTCGCTTTTAATTTTGATTTTCTGGTACCGCCGACTATCCAGATGGGTGCACCTATCGCATCAACAGCCAGCCCGGTTATAGCAGTAAAACCACCTAATAAAAGTAATCCTGATGAGGTACATGGGTTTGCTGCAACCATAGTGATGCTTCCCACAAGAAAAACAGCGGTTCCAACACCACAGGTTATCTTGCCTACCGTAGCAATGGTATTTGACTTCTTCCATAAACACTCAAATTGATCCGGATCCATGTTTTCCGGATCAGCCACACCGCAACTCCTGGTATACCATTGTGCATGTAACACATTGCATATGGCCAGCAAAAGTAAAATTGCTGGCAGAACTCTGTACACTTTCGCTGTTGATTCACACATGGAACAGTAATTTGATCATTGCATTCAACATGTAATATGAAATAACCCGATCCATTTTCCCTCCAACCGGTTCCATTTTGCGACGGCTTCCGGGGTAGGTTTAAGAATAATCTTACAATGTTTGCTTCTAAGGTATTCACCGGCTTCATCGGATAGAGTGGCAATGCCGTGCTGACCTGTACCGATGACAATTCCATCTGTCTTCTTCTGATATACATACCGGATCTCATCTAAAGAGATCTTATGGGATGTGCCATAGACTGCCTTGGAAAGCTTTTTCTTTCTTTTCTTCACTCTCCCATCCAGGGTAATGATGATATCATGGTCATAATCCTGTGCGTCCACGGTAATGGATCCAAAGGATGTTTTGTTGATCAACGGTTTCATAGCTTTGTCAAATCTACCTTTCCCTTAGAGAGGCCACAGAAACCTTGGGCACTACCAACCTGCCATAGAATAAGTCCGGATTCAGAATCTCATCAAAAGTAGGGGGTGGATTGTGTAATAGGGTTTTTATCCCTTTCTTAATGCCTGCTGTATCGAGAAACGGATCTACAAAATAGGAGGCATATTTATACTTTATCAGGTATTTATTCTCTTTATCTGTCAGATCCTCAACACTCTTTGGTATAAATGGCCTTTTAGGGGCAATGATCTCTCCCATTCTTTCAGTTATGTTTTCACAAATTCCTTCTTCGATAAATATGGATCCAAATGACTCCTGAGATCTCATGATCCAGACATACGTTTGATAAGTCCTGTCCACATTTACCTTGTCAATGTACTGCATTTCCAGGCTAATCTGATGTACATATTCGTGAGTAAGCTCATGGAAAACAGTGGATTTCACAAATCTGTTAGACTCGTCATACTTAGATCTCTGGTATTTCGACAAATCGGCAAGTTCATAGGCTATGAATCCTTCCTGGGTTGAAATGGAAATTTCGTGTGGATAAAACCTGCCCAGTTCCAATGAATCAGTTATCCTATTATGCACGTCAACATCAGCATATATCCATACATTAAAAAGCGTATCCTCAATAAACTCCTGATATTCCATGACCAATTCCTCTCCCTTATCCTCAACATACTTCTGAATTCCCTTACTGGTTGGTTTTCCATCCTTTAAAGGATAATCGCAGGGATCAGCAAGCGGATTAAAGAACAATAATATGGCAATCAACTTTTTCAAGTAATGGATTTGATTGACGAACAGTATTCAGTGATAATATTCAACAATTTACTAAACTCATTCTTACCAATCAATCCGCGACTATTTAGGAGTAGCTTCACTCCGGGTATTCGCGAGCTTCAACAGATAATAGGCCGGGATACCCAGTATGATCACCCCGATGGCAATGGAAGATTCTACAGGTCGCTCCAGGAAAGCCAGTATCAGGATACTCAGAGAGAGCATAATAAATGCCGCAGGAAATACAGGATAACCAGGTATCTTTCGCACAGATTGGTTCTTTATCCGGAGTTTGAATACTCCCAGTACGGCTAATATGGGGAATATTCCCAGGGAGAAACTCAACAGGGTAATGATCTGGTCGAAAGTTCCGGAAAGGATAAAAACAATAGCCAGACCACTCTGCATGAGAATCGATATGCCCGGGACGTTGGATCGATTGATCCTCTTTGCCACGTTGAAAAAATGACCCGATTGGGCCATGGCGTAATATACCCGGGGACCAATGATGGTAAGAACGCTAATGGCTGAGAGCAGGATTATTGCGATAAAAAGCGAGAAAAACTGATCCAGCGCGCGACTAAAAAGGTTGTTGGCAGTGAGACCGCCGATGGAGATTACGCCTTTCATCTCACTGGCAGGTACTGCATAGATATAGAGGGTATTGAGTAAGAGATAGAACAGTGTCACCAAAAGGGTTCCTGTGATCAGCGAACGGGGTATATTCTTCACCGGGTTCAACACTTCCGAGCCCACATAAGTAGAGGCATTCCAACCACTATAGGCAAACATGATCCACATCAATGCAAGGCCAACGGATTTTAAGTTTGCCCTTTCGGATATCTCTGTGATCTGAATCCTGAAGTGGTCAAAATTGCCTTCCCCAAAAGCAAATCCACAGATGATCAGTACCATGATCAATCCCACTTTAACAAGGGTTAGCACATTTTGGATCTTTGCACCTGACTTCAGTCCGAAATAGTGAATGAGTGTAAAGATCAGGATGATGCCTACGGCAGCTGCTTTTTTAATGAGCTCTATGTGCTCCAGGTTTACCCCATCTGGAACGGCCCGTATCAGGTACTCACTGAAAGCCAGGGAAGAGGCTGCCACCGGAGCTGAGAAACCTACAAAAAAAGAGACCCAGCCCGATAAGAAACCGGCTAGTGGTGAAAAGAGTTCCGCAAGAAAGATATAATCACCCCCGGCCTTGGGGAAATTTGCTCCCAGTTCACTGTAGCTCAGTGCACCGCTAAGTGCAATTCCGCCACCTACTACCCAGAGTATCAATAGGAGTATAGGATCATATAGTTGAGCCAGGAGCAACCCGGAAGTCGTGAAGATTCCGGCCCCGATCATATCCCCCACAACTATGTTAGTCAGGGAAAAATATCCCAGTGATTTTTTTAATCCATGCATCTTGGTGCCCCGATGCTATCTTGTCAGTCTCTTTTCCCTGCCAATCAAGAAATAGAGCAGGGACCCCAGGAACGGCAGGAAGATGATGACCAACACCCACATGATCTTTTCATTACCCGGGAATTCGTTCATCAGTACGCTGATTAGCGCAAGAAGCGGGATCAGGAAGATAAAGAGGATGACCATTAGGGTGATTATTAAACCGCCGCCGAAAATAAACAAAGAGGTCATTTCTGTAGTTTTTGATTCTTCTATAAATCTATAAATAAATAGTCAGCCTGTCAAAAGGGATCACCTTACACCGGTTTGGGAGAGGTTCGGCTCCTCAAATTGACAGATTTATTCTATATTCGACAAAAAGAGATTCATATGACCAGATTCGCACTCTTGCTCTTAATCGCTGTAGTACCACATACGACACTATTTTCCCAGAATAAACTTGTTATCGACGACCGAACAGGTATTCTGACTGAAGAAGTGGAGGCCATGCTGAAAACCAGACTGGAGGAAAAAGATATTGAATACACCACTGTAGTGGATTTCAAAGCAAGGTGTGAGTACTATTATACAGAGCTGAATTCGGATGGAGATAATCTGATCCTGCAGGTGAAGGATTGTGATCATCACACGGTGGGAACAAAGAATCTGGGAAGTCAGATTTTATCTGCTTCAACCGAGGAGAAATCCTTTCTGCTCTCGTACAATATTTTGGATGTGTTAGATGATCCTTTGGTAACGGATATTCCTGGAAGGCAGGAAGAGGGTACCACTTTTGAAGTCAGTAACCATAATACACGATATTTCTTTGCACCTTCAGCTTACAATCTGAAGGAAGGGGAGCTCTACTATAATACCGTCTATTTCCTGCTGCATGACGTCCAGTATGGACTCTCAGACTATTTTTCGGCTGGTATTGGCACCAGTGTAGCCGGGATTCCGTTATACCTGACACCTAAAATCTCGTTCCCGGTTGGGGACAAATCTGCTTTTGCAATAGGTGATATGCTCATTTTTGGCACCTATGGTACCAGAGCCCTGGGCAATCTTTTATATGGAAGCTTCAGCACAGGTGGAGATAATGGGAACGCTAGCCTGGGTCTGGGATACCTGGCTACCAATGAAAGTGATATTACCGAAAAAACCTCCTCTGTTGTTTTCAATTTATCAGGAATAGCCAGAGCCTCCGACCATATCTTTCTGATGACCGAGAATTATGTATTTGGGGTGAATACCAGGAGTCATGCTTATTACGAACAATACAACCAGAATACGGATACCTGGATCTACCTGAATGAAGAGTACACACAAAAACTATGGTTTTGGTACGGGGTTGCAGGGGTCAGGATCTTTAACAGGGCCAAAGATTACGTAAGCTGGCAGATTGGATTAACCTATGTGATTGGCTTCCCTGGAGAGATTCCTGAACAATATGCCCACTGGGATACCGGGGGTTGGGATAAAATAGAAGCTATTGCTTTCCCTGCTCTGAGCTATACCCGTAAATTCGGTAAGAAGTATTAAGAAATTTACCTGAAATATTCCTCTATTATCTTCTTATAACGATCCTCATCTTTGAGTAAGGAGATATCCGGATTCAATGTAATCCAGCACAGATCCCGATAGCCATTTTTCAAAGCAATTTCCAGGTGATCCAATGCTTCCTCCTTTTTGTCCAGCACTGCCAATAGTTCTGCAAAACGGAAATGCTCGGTCGAATCCACCTCTATCGCTCTTTTACCTGCTTCCCACCCCGCTTCCTTATCTCCAAGCCTGCTTAGCACACAACCCAATGCAATGTATGTTCCGGGATGATCGGGGTACTCAATCTCCCAGGTCTCTGCCCTTGTTTTAAACCGTGAAAAATGATCCCTCGATCTCACTTCCTCTCCTATCAATTGATAATAGATACCCAGATCATAATGTGCCGGAGCTTCATTAGGATGAAGTTGAAGGATCTCTTTTAGTACTCCAACAGCTTTCTCGGGTGTTGCTACTAACCGGTAAGTATGCGCTAACCGGTATTGATTCAACGGAATATCCGGATTCAGATCCCATGCCTTCTCATAGGCCTCTTTTGCTTCTTCAAACTTATCTTTCCAAATATAGGCCGATCCCAAATAGAAGTAGCCCCAGGGATTATCCGGTCCATATTTAATCATCTCTTCTGCCCAGTAGAATGAAGAGTCTATGTTGCCTATCTTCTCCAGATAGACCCAAAGAAGACCTCCATAGGTGATCATGGCATACGGATTCAGGCGGATGGCTCTTTTATACTCATGAACAGCCTCTTCATACCGGCCCAGGTTTTGATAATACCATCCCAGGTTGTTATATGCAATGGCCTTATCGGGATACAGATCAATAACTACCCGGGTATATTCTATGCTTCTCTCCAGATCCTTTTCTACATTGGCCGCATAAAAAGCCAGGATCCCATACTTTTCCTGGTCAGTTAGGTTATCGACAGACTGAATGGCTTCGTCCAGCCACATTTTGCCTTTTTCACGATCAAACCTCTCATAAAGGAGGTTTCCAAGAGAAGCTTTGGCACTGGTAAAATTACTGTCGATACGAATAGCATTCTCATAATGAGTTACCGCCATATCAAATCTCAGGTCAGTGTGGTACTCTATCCCAAGAGTAAATTGCTTTAATGCTTCTATGGAAGAGGTGGTGACCTTTGCCAATGGCTTATTCTGACCGCTGATCTTGTATCTGGATTCGCCCAGGTGACGACGCATTCTCTTGCATAACTTACCCAGGTTTTGAATGATCTCACTCTGGTCATTAATATAGAGCATCTCTGATCTGATCACTGAGCCATTTACGGTCTCTTTTAATCTCCCTGACAAAATATACCTCAGCCCGACCTCACTTATCTCCGGAATGATGTACACTTTAGCCCCCTCTCTGATAGCCAGCTCTCTGCACAATTCCTCATCAATAAATGCGCCATCATCCTGCTTGATCCTCTTTAGTGTTTCCTGAATACGTTTCCGTGAAACCACGTTGATATAACGCGACTGGTCAATACCGATCTCTAAAGCTGTATTGAGTGATTTATCAAATATGGGATCTTTCGTATGATTGACCACATCGCCGATCACTACCCAATCCCTCTCCTGGAAAGGTGCCGACCTCCCACTGAAAAAGAGGAAGAACACAACAGCCATGCCGATTATGGTAACTGAACTAAGACTGTAAATCCTTTCTTTGCGCTTCTCCCTTTTTTCCGATAGGGCCGGGTAAAGCGAATCGCTTTCAAATAGAATCACTCCATCCGTATAGGACGAATCTGTGAACTGCTCCGACTGCAGCGCCATATTCTTTTGCTGGGTTTCAGAGGAAGGCTCCGGAACCTGTTGGATATACCGCTTAATTCCTTCCTGTGAAAAGTAAAATGACCAGGAAATCAGTAGTACAATCGGGAAACTGATGACCGAGACAATAATCACTATGTTGAGTATCCATCCCGGGAGGTTGAAGGGACCTGAAATGATATCGATCAACTCCAGTAATCCAAAGACTATGGCTACAAATACAGTTATCGCCCGTAAAACCTTCCGGTCTTTCAATTCCTGCCAGAACTGGGACAACTTGTTGGGATGACCAGACATCTTAGCCGGTGTTTATTCATAGCAAGTTAACACCAATTACTACACTAGTCAACCTAAATCTCTGATTCCATTTCATATGGCTGACCCCTTCCAACGGATCAGGAGATTTAAAGAAATTCCTTTAACTTGAGCTCACATTAGTATAACATGTGAAACATCCCTGATATTTATCAAGATGAAAAACGTGACTCAAATCAGTTCCCTCTGCATCCTGTTGATATCCGGAATTCTGCTCTGCTCCTCCTGTACAACAAAAAGGGAAACAAAAGAAAACAGCACCATGAGTGAAGTGAATCTGGATCAGTACCCAAGTAAAGTGATTTCCAACGATCAGGTGAAGATGAAAATCTATCTTCCCGATCCCGAAAAGGGTTTGTACCGGGCTACCCGGTTCGACTGGTCGGGGGTGATAGGCAGTGTAAAATATAAAGGTCATGAATATTTCGGATACTGGAAAGATACCCATGATCCTTTATATCATGAAGATCTAACGGGACCTGTGGAAGGGTTTGTTGAACCCGGACTGGGCTACGCTGAGGCCAATCCGGGTGAGGGATTCATCCGCATCGGTGTTGGAATCCTGGAGAAGGAAGATGAACCTGAATATGAGATGTTTGCTACTTACAAGATCATGGATTATGGGGAGTGGAAGGTTGACTCCGGGAAGGATTGGATCACCTTTATCCATAAGATCGAGACCGATTTTGGATACGGGTACATCTATAAGAAGACCATTAAACTAAAGGAGAATGGTTTCCTCATCAAACATCAGCTTCAAAACACAGGTGAAAAAACCATAGAAACGGATCAATTCAATCACAACTTCTTCATGATTGATGGAGATAGAAGTGGAACCGCCTTCCAACTCAGTTTTCCCTTTGCCATCTCTTCTGAGGATGATATGAAAGGGTATTTGAAGATTGATAATAAAGACCTCAATTTTATTAAAGATATCGAGGATGGAAACCATGTTTTTCTGGTGCTACAGGGTTACGGCAGTAACGTGGCGGAGCATCATGTTACCGTAAAAAATCGCAAAACAGGCGCCGGAGTCACTTTTGCAGTGGATAAGCCACTTCATCGCATGGTATTCTGGGCCTGTGCAACTACGTTAAGTCCGGAGAACTTCATATGGATTTCCGTGGAGCCGGGTGAGGAGGAGAGCTGGACTTCGGAATACTCTTTGTTTGTGGAGTGAATCCTATTTACCTCGATCTATTTATCTAATTCAACCTCAAGATTATGAAGCTTTACAACGATAACACCCGCAGAGAATTTCTCAGGAAACTGATCGCCGGTACCTCCATGATGGGGATGGCTCCGGTACTGGGCTCAATGAAATCATGTAGCAGCGCTGAAGTTGTACCTAAAATACCTCAACGGCCTTTTGGCAAAACAGGTGAAATGGTGGGCATCTTCAGTCTGGGGGCTCAGGCTACGGTGGAACAGGTGGGGATGAAAGAACAGGCTATTGAGATCGTTAACCGTTGCATTGACCTGGGCATCAATTATATCGACACCTCTGCCTGGTACGGCATGGATGGAAATGATAGTGGAGGAGATGAGTTGAGGGGAACCAGTGAGAGACATGTGGGGGAGGTGATGAAAACCCGGCGCAGTGAAGTCTTTTTAGCCACCAAAACCCATGACCGGAGTTATGACGGGGCCATGAGGCACCTGGAAAGCTCATTGACAAATATGCAAACGGATCAGATAGATCTGTGGCAAATCCATAATATCAAAGGGGGTGGAGAGGAAGACATTGACCGGATCTTTGCTGATGACGGGGTGATGAAAGCCCTTATCAAGGCACAGGAGGAGAATACAGTCCGCTTTCTGGGAATCACCGGGCATGCCGATCCGGATCCCATGAAAGAGTTGGTGGACCGCTATCCCTTCGATGCGGTATTGATGGCCCTGAATGCTGCCGACAAGCACCACAATTCCTATATCGAAAAACTGCTGCCCACAACATTGGATAAGGAGATGGGTATTATCGGTATGAAGATCCCGGCCAGGGATAGGATCTTCTCCAATGGGGGGATACTCACCATGAAGGAGGCCATGAGCTACACCATGTCACTGCCCATCAGTACCATCATTGTAGGTGTCGATAGCATTGCTGAACTGGAGGAGAACATCACTATTGCACAGGAGTTCGAACCTCTTTCTGCCGACGAGATGTTAACAATAGAAGAAAAAGTAAGGCCACACTATGAACATCTGATGTTTTACAAAGGACTATCCGACTGGCCCGAGGAGTGGTCGGGTAATAACGTATAGTTTGATTCGGAAATCTTTCACTATGGCAAAAACACGAGTTCCAAAATATTACGGATTAAGGATTTACCTCTCCGCCAGCATTATTTTCTTTTTCCTTGTCATACCTTTTTTAGGTATTGTAGCTTTTAAAAGTGTCCCCAAGTTGATGGCAGGCAGGGAAGGCAATTCCCCTGACAATCAGGAAGTGGCCGATTCCCTGGGTGCTGCCTTTGATAACGAATGGGCCGATTCTCTGGATCTGATCCCGGAATATATGGAGGAAATTAGTACAGAAATATTTGATACCCTGGGGAAGATGACTGCATCCATGGATGTAGATAAAGAGAAGATTGACTCTATGGTACATGCTGCTGTTGATTTAGGGAAAAGCTACGCAGACAGCGCAGAAGTTTGGAGTGCCAATTTGGAGATAGAAACTGCAGATACAGATGAGGAGGAAAATAATATTTTTGGTGAGGAAGGACATGTTCCTGGCTTCTTCATGGTATTGTTCTTAGGAAGTCTGGGGTGTTACCTGCTGGGGTTGATATACAACTGGCCCTTTAAACGTTACTTTAAATCCCTTAGACGCAAAAAGAAAGCCTCAGAGAAATTACACATCTATTGTAAAAAACATCTGTTCCATACACCCTTTCTTAACAGCTTTATCCTGATCCTGCCCAACCTGGCTGCCATCGTCTATTCCCTGACGTTCATATTCAATGTGGAGAATTTTGACGGTGAGACAGAGCATGGTATGTTTATTCAGCTATTCTACCTGACACTGGTGGCTACTTTGCTGGAGTTTCTATTTGTCTTTTACTGGCAGAGGCACCGGGTACATCTCAAATACATTGAACACCTATTCTCAGAAGATGAACTCAGGGGACAGGTGTTCAGAAAGAAAGGCGGAAGGATCAGGAACCGGTTACTGGTGGCCAGTGGTATGACCACGTTTCTACCCCTTATGATTGTCATTGTATACCTCATTTTGAGTCTGACTCCCATTAAGAGTCTCAAAATGGAATCCATGAACCAGGAGCAAAGGGAGGTCCTGATCGGTCCATGGGGCAAAATATTTGATTCTGGTCAGGAAACCATCCCTGCAGAGAAGTATCAGAAGTTATTCTATGTGAATGCTATCGATTCGGTGGTCATGCTGGTGGGTATCGGCAGTGGGATCATTGTTTCGTTGATCTACCTGTTGCTATTTATCAGGTGGACCAACAAGGATATTTCCATTCCATTGAAAGAGCTGTTGTACAATATCAGGAGGATAAGGGGGAGTGAAGCCGAACACTACACGCTGGTGCGGACCAACGATGAGATCGGTGAGCTGGCTGAAGGGTATAATGAGATGACCGGCAAGATCCATAAATACGTGCAAAGCATATCTAAAATGAACCGGGATCTGGAGGAAAAGGTGAAAGTGCGTACCGAGGAGGTGGTGAATCAGAAAGAGGAGATTGAGGCACAAAAAGAGGAGATCGAAGCTCAACTCGATCTGACTACCCAACAAAGAGATACTATTTCTGTCCAGAAAGAACAGATCCTGGATAGCATTCGCTATGCAGAAAGGATCCAGTCAGCCATTCTCCCGCCTATTGAGTATCTGACCGATTACTTTACCAGTCATTTCATTTTGTTCCAACCGAGAGATATTGTGAGCGGGGATTATTACTGGACCATCAGGAAAGAGGAGAAAATAATGATCGCTGTAGCTGATTGTACCGGTCATGGTGTACCCGGAGCTTTTCTGAGCATGCTGGGTATCTCCTCCATGAATGAGATAGTGAATAGAAGCGGTGCTATAAAGGCAAATGAGATCCTCGAAGAATTACGTAAATTCGTAATCACCTCCCTGCATCAGACAGGAACCAGAAGAGAAGCACAGGATGGCATCGAAATCGCGCTGTGCGTGATCGACACCAAGAAACGAACCTTGGAATACGCAGGGGCTAACAGGCCATTGTATGTCATCAGAAATAGCAAAATTCAGCATTATCGGGGCGACCGAATGCCTATTGGAATTTACGAACAGGAATTGATCCCGTTTACCAACCGCAAAGTGCAATTGCAATTAGGTGATTCTATCTATCTGTTTTCTGACGGGTATGTGGATCAGCTGGGTGGGCCCTCGAGGAAAACCTTCAGATCGAGATACTTCAGGAAATTGTTGGTCGATATCCAGGAGCACACTATGGAGGAACAGAAGCAGCTACTTATGGATAACCTGAAAAAGTGGCGTGGGGATGTGGAGCAGATTGATGATATCCTGGTCGTAGGGATAAAAGTGTAAAAACGTGCTTTGCAACGGGGCAATCCCTACGACTCAGTAATTATGTATTCAAAGGGGAGTTTTGACATCCTGGACATCTCCTGACCTACTTCCAGCATATCTTCATCATCCTCTTCGTACAACCATTTGATTAATATCTCTTCTCCTTTAACTTGCATTTCATGCAATGCCTTGAACACATCCAGAATATACTTTGCCGATGTGGAGTTGAAATATTCAAAATTGAATTGGAACTCCCGCAATGCGTTGTTTTCCTTACCGGCTATTTCGGATGTATACTGATCCAGCCATTCCAGGATGGGCATATAAAAGTCCCTCACATTTTCAGGTCTCGATTCACCTGAAAACTGAAACTGGTTCTTTTCGGGATCCAGTACAACTCGCGGTGAATTTAAAGTGGGCTCAACAATTAATTTTTCCATAAATTATTCATTTATTGTGATTTGCATTTCGAAAAAAGAGTGGTCCATATCGACCGAAGTGAAACTGTATTCTATATCTTTTTCTGTCCGTAAGGCCATGGTGATCAATCCCAGTCCGGCCCCTTTATCATCCTTTCGTGTTTCCTGATTAATAATCTCCTCATAGAGCATTTTCAGTGCTTCAATATTCAGCTGATTTACCCGGTCGAGTTTGAACCTGAGATCCTCCACGTCTTCACTCATTATCATATTACCTGCAGTAACAACAAACTCTTCTCCATGGCGAATGACTGAGAGAACAGGAAATTTTTTTTCCTGGCTGTCCAAATCTGAACAATTGGCGGCATACTTGAAAATATTATCCATAGATTCGACAACGGTACCGTAAAGTCTTTTCCTAGCCGGCTTTTTCATGGACTGGAAATCTGGAGTCGACCGAAGTTGGTTAAGTAGCATCTCCATGGTTCCTTGAGAAACAGAGCCCTCAAATTCTATCAAAGTCACCGCTTTAGACATAAATTCCAACAAAGTAACTAAAAATATTATATTCGTAGTCAAAGCTTATCATTATGAGTGAAGCTATATTAAAAGCATTAATGCAGCTTTTTGCTCTGATTGTAGATATCGATGATCTACAGGAGATATCGGATCAGGAAAAAGCCATCATCAGGTCATTTCTGTCACGTCAGCTCAACAATGAACTGGTGGAAAGGTATATGGCCATGTTCGAGGAGTATCTGTATCTGTATCATCAGGATCACATCGATAAAGGCAGCAAGAAGGACAAAAAAAGAACTTCACTCACAGCAGTACGCATTCTATCCATTTGCGAACAGATCAACGAAGAGCTGGAGCAGACTCAGAAGATCTATGTGATCATCCAGTTGGTGGAGTATATCGCCTATGGGATCGAGGTCAGGGAGACTGAGCTGGATTTTCTGCAAACGGTGGCATTCGCGTTCAATATTGAAGAAAGGGAATATCAGAACATTCTTCATTTTGTTGCTTTTTCCATCAAGGAGATTCCCCAGAAAGAACAGGTATTGATGATTGATAATGAAGAAGAAAATGGATTTGAAGGGGTGAATCACATCTACAATCAAAACCTTCATGGATCGATCTCTTTTCTGAATATCCCCAGTATCAACAAATATATTCTGAGGTACCATGGAAAGGAGGATCTGCTGCTGAACGGCCAGCTCATCTATTCAGGTCTTACCTACACCTTTGAACATGGTGCATCCATAAGGGGCAAGAATATGGATCCCATCTATTATACCGATGTAGCTGCTGTTTTTTCATCTTACTCCATTTCTTCGAAGATCTCTTTGGTTGCCAGGAACGTAGAGTTTCGGTTTAAAAACAGTGAAAATGGAATCCACGAGTTTAATCTGAAGGAAGAATCAGGAAAACTGGTGGGGATTATGGGTGGAAGCGGTGTGGGGAAATCCACTCTGCTCAATGTACTGAATGGTAAACTGGAACCACAGAGCGGAGAGATAGTCATCAATGGTTATGATCTATATAATGAACATGAGAAGCAAAATCTGAATGGGGTCATCGGATTCATTCCCCAGGATGATTTGTTGATGGAGGAGTTAACCGTATTTCAGAACCTCTACTACAATGCAAGCCTTTGTCTGAGTGGATTTACTGATGAACAGCTCAAAGAGGTGGTTAACCAGGTGCTGACCGACCTGGATCTGTATGAGATCAGAAACCTCAAGGTGGGCAAACCACTCAGCAAGGTGATCAGCGGAGGCCAGCGAAAGAGGGTGAACATCGGCCTGGAGTTGATCAGGCAACCTTCCGTTCTGTTTGTGGATGAACCCACCTCAGGACTCTCCTCAGTGGATTCCGAAATGGTGATGAACTTACTGAAGGAGCAGGTCTATAAGGGCAAGCTGGTGATCGTCAACATTCATCAACCCTCTTCCGATCTCTACAAAATGTTTGACAGGATCATTTTCCTTGATAAGGGGGGATATCAGATATATTCGGGGAATCCAACAGAAGCGGTAGTCTATTTCAAAACCAAAAGTAATCACGCCAATGCCAGCGAGGATCAGTGTGTAAAATGCGGAAATGTGGACCCCGACCAGGTGTTGCAAATCATAGAGGCAAAAATCGTAAATGAGCATGGGAAATTATCCCGGACCCGGAAAGTGAGTCCCGGTGAATGGTTTCAGTATTTTAAGGAGAGCGGTATTCAAAAACCTGATGGGAAACCGGAAAAAAGTGAGCTTCCTGAGAATCATTTTCGCATTCCTGGGTATATCAGACAGCTGAAGATCTTTTTTCTCAGGGACATCCTCTCCAAGCTGACCAACCGTCAATACGTCCTGATCAGTCTGCTAGAGGCTCCATTGCTGGCTGTTATTCTGGGATTTTTTACGAAGTATTTCAGTGGAACATCCGGCAATCCAGGAGCCTATGTATTCAGGAATAACGAGAACCTCCCCTCCTTTTTGCTCATGAGTGTGGTTGTTTTTCTATTCCTGGGGATGACAATAAGTTGCAATGAGATTATTAAGGACCGCAAGATCCTTCAAAGAGAATCGTTCCTTAATCTGAGCCGATTTAGTTATCTGAACTCCAAGATCCTCATTATGTTTACCATCTCGGCCATACAGAGTATCTCTTATGTGCTGATCGGTAACTTTATCTTTGAGATCAAAGGAATGACATGGAGTTACTGGCTGATTCTGTTCACTACCGCCTGTAGTGCCAACATGATGGGTCTCAATATTTCATCCGGACTCAATTCGGTCATAACGATTTATATACTTGTGCCGTTCCTGCTGATTCCCCAGATCCTGTTCAGCGGTGTACTGGTGAAGTTCGATAAATTACACAAGAGTTTGTCAAACTACGAATATGTACCGATAATTGGTGATCTGATGCCTTCCCGGTGGGCATTTGAAGCACTGGCTGTGGAACAGTTTAAAAACAACAAGTTCCAGAAGACCTTTTTTGATCTGGACCAGGAGATCAGCAATACCAGCTATGAGGTCTCTTTCTTAATTCCTAAACTGGAGATTAAACTGAATGAAACTCTCCAGCAGATACGACTGGAGAAAAGTGAGGATCAGGCAGCCAGAAATCTGGATTTGCTTCACGATCAAACAGGCTTTCTGCAAGCCATGTTTCCAGAGATCCCTTTTAAAGTGAGGAACCAGTTACATATGGATCTGTTTGATCAAACCACTGCCGATGAAACGTATGCCTACCTGAATGAAGTGACCAACCGGCTTCGTTCCCAGTTGAAGGAGAAGAAACTGGAACTGGAGCTTCTGCAGCAACAAATGATGGATCAGGTGGGTGCCCCGCAATATACCGCTTTCAGGAATGATTACGAGAATACGAAATTATCGGATATGGTGCTGAACCGAAACATGGTGGATAAGATCATTGAAGTGGATCAGAAGCTGATCAGGAAACGTGAACCCGTTTTTATGATCCCTACCTCTCACATAGGCCGGGCACAGCTCTATGCTCCATGCAAAATGATTGGGAATAAGCAGATCGATACACTTTGGTTCAATGTTCTTGTGATCTGGACATTCACACTGATCCTCTATCTTATGCTCTATTTTGATCTTTTGAGAAAACTACTCACCTACAGCGGGAAGAAAAAATGGAAGAATACCACCTGATCATCGGGTAATATCCAGCCTGTCGACCGGGATTCCAGGAGCTGCTATGGAGTAAAACACCAACTGCAAGTGACCGGGAGTTACCCTACCCATTAATGCACCAAAATCCTCATTGAATCCTTTTTGTAATTCCATATCGCTATGCAGTGAGTATTTATCCAGCGCATAGCGGCTCTTTCCTCCTAGTCCATTAATAATATAATGCAAACCCTCTTCTCCATTTTTATTCATTCTGGCATAAATGTGGTCATGTCCGCTGATCACCACATCGGCTCCCCACTGGTAAAAGTCCCATTGCATATGACGGGAATCCCCATGAGGCCCGGGTGAATAAGGTGAATGATGGAAATAGACGATCTTAAAGGACTTATCACTCTCCTTGAGCGCAGTCTCCAGCCATAGCTGCTGTTCATCCTGGTCCGAGGAAGGCAGGGAATTTAGAGAAAAGAAGGCCGCTTCGCCCCACGTGAAAGAGTAATACGTCTCCGTTCCGGGGAGTGTAAAATAGTTCAGGTAGGGTTCCAGTCCCCTTGCTCCAGCTTCATCATGGTTTCCCGGGGATGGGAAGAACCGGTTCAGTTGATCTTTAAAGGCACGGCCCGTGCAACGATAGGATAGAGGAGCATCAAAGTTGTAAATATACTCCCCATAATAATCCCCAATATTCCTTTGAAGAGTTGTGTAGTCACCATATTCATAGTTGTTATCACCGGTGGTGATAATGAAGTCCGGTTGCCAATCCTTCACCAGGTGGGCTACAGCCTCCTCTCCTGCCCCGTGATGACCATAGTCCCCGATTACTGCAAAAACAACCGAATCGGAATTCACATTCACTTCAACATGGGACGGTTCGATGATCACAGAAGTATGACAACCGCTGATCAATATTAAAAAGGCCCCTGTTATGAAATCTGTTTTGTTCACTGTGCCCTCATGTGTCTCTTTTTGAAAGCCCAGCTACCCAGGATAAAATAGAGAACCGTTAACAACACTAGTGCAGCCATATCGGGCAGGGTATCGCTGATCTCCAATCCCCTCACCAGCACCTTATGCAGAGCCTCTACTGCAAATTTAGGAGAGAGGATATCATTCATCATTACATCATAACCACCTATGGTAAATAGCTTACCCCCGCTAATGGGAAAGGCGGCACCGGTAAAAAACATAAGCAGGAAGAGGGGAAAAGTACCAATGATAGCTACCTCCTTAATGGAACGGCACATGGCTGCCACGATCAGGCTAAAGCTTATCATCGAGAGTGCTGTCAGAAAGGAGATCAACAGCAGAAAACCGAAAGTACCCGGGATCAGTGTATAACCCAGTTGTATGGCGGTCCACAAAGCCAGGACCAGGGAGAGGATCGCGATAATGATCTGAACCAGCGAAGTTCCCACAAGGAACTCCAGGGAACTGAGCCTGGAGATCTTCAGCCGCTCCAGGGTTCGGGTCTCCGGCTCCCTCACTATGGCTGCAGAAGCGGAAAAAATGATCATGATAATGGAGAGTATGAGCAGACCGGGTACGTAAAGTTCAAAACCTGAGCGTCTTCCCGAATACCCCAGAGTAGTCTCTTTCCAGCTGATAGGCAGCCGTATATTACTGGCCTCCAGCACAAAATGATTGATCAGTTCTTCTGTCCAAACCGCCCCTATGATGTATTCCAAATGGGTAATGTCTCCCACCAGCTCTACCTGAGCAGCTTCAGCATATTGTTTCGTGGAGTCTTTTACACAGGAGGTAAGATCTTCGGGAAATACCACCACCACATCGGCCTTCCTGTTACGAAGCCGGTCAATGGCCCTCTCCCTGGTTAACTCGGTACGGTACTGAAAATTTGTCATCCCAGCCATACCGGAGATCAACTTTCCGTATTGGACCAGGGAGTCGCCCACATTGGTCTGCACGCCCTCCACATCTATCCCTTTATCCAGGTTGACCAGGACTATATCGTATGATGGATCTTCTGTCTCTCCCATCAGGAAATAGAGGAATATAAACAGGGGTGCCATCACCACGATCATGATCAGGATCCAATAGTCCCGGATCTGCTCTTTAATGCCTTTTATGAACACATGCATCCACCTCATGATCTAAGGCTCTTTCCCGTTAAATAAATAAAGACATCCTCCAGGGTATTTTCCCGCACCTTCATTTCACTGACTGTTACTTGTTCAGCTTCCAGCAGGTTGTATATCTCGTGTATCTTTGTGATCACCTCCATGGCCCTGATTGTGAAAACAGACTGATCCCTGACCAGTGTGAAGCCGCTCTCATTCAGCCTGATCTCTGCCCGATCCATTTGAGCAGGATCTTTTGCAAAAAGTGCCAGTTCCAGTATATCGCCTTTGCCGATGGACCGCTTCAGGTTCTCCGGTGTATCCAGTTTGAGTAACCTCCCCGAATCGATAATAGCCACCCGGTCGGCTACCCGCTCAGCTTCATCCATATTATGAGTAGTAATGATAACGGTTTTATTCCGGGCTGTATCTCTGATAAAATCCCTTACTACCACTCTGCTCTGGGGATCCAGTCCCGCTTCCGGTTCGTCAAATACCATGATATCCGGATCGTGCATAATGGCAAGGATCACATTCATCCTCCGTTTCATGCCACCTGACAGGGTAGAAGCCAATTTATTCTTTTTGGTTTCCAGCCCCATACGGTCCAATAGCTCCGAGGCCCTTACCCGTGCTGTTGTTCCCGGAACATTATACATTCTGGCACTAAAGATTAATTGTTCAAAGCAGGTGAGCTTGCTCCAGAGAATGTTCTCCTGGGGACAGATCCCGACCCTGGATCTGACCGATGCCTCTCTGATGGGATCCATCTGTTTGCCCTGAATGAAGAGCTCCCCTGAAGTAGGTTTCAGAAGTCCGCACATCATCCTAATGGAGGTGGTCTTGCCAGCCCCGTTAGGTCCAAGGAATCCAAAGATCTCTCCCTGTTTCACCTCCAGTGAAAGGTGGTCCACTGCAACAAGATCTCCATACTTTCTTACCAGGTTGCGTACTTCAATAGCGATATTGCTCATGGGAAAGGGGCATCAATCAAGTGACAATTTAGGAAATTCTTTCATCAATAACAAGATCGTCCCCCAGCCAAAAGATACTTTTCTAACTTTGTCTGAGCCATTAACACATTATATCATGCCCCGAGTATTTACCCCAGTCGACATCAACAAAGAAGAGAAAGAGATCCGGAAAGATTACTTTGACCGGCATACTCCCGTAGTGATCTGTACTAATCATGCCAAAGAAGGTGAAAAACTACAGGTAAAGGTAAGGCTTGGTACAGAGTTTTCCCATCCTGACGATCCTGATCACTACATTAAGTATGTACAGTTGTGGAACCGGGAAACCTTTCTTGCTGAGGCCCATTTCTCCCCGGGAGCATTGGGAAACAAACCGGAACATGTGGAGGTGGATTTTTACATAGTGCCCGGTCCGGTTACCATGAACCTGTCGGCCATGTCAGTATGTACGAAACACGGATTGTGGCAAAGTGAATCGAAAGAGGTTGCCATCCACAAAGGCTGACCTGCCTAAAATTCCAATTACCGATTAATTTGCTCCATTCACCGAAAAAAGGGTGACAGGGGGTGATGACTTTTGTTTCTTTGAATCGTAATACTCTATTCATATGGTACGCGATACAGAGAATAGTTATCGAAACATATTCAGAAAGAAATACAATCAACTGTTTGTAACTGCCTGGAAATTATCACGGTACCAACCGATTCAACGTGCCTTTTGGCTCAGCACCCTGATCCGGCAGAAGAAACAGGAATCCAGGCGCAGAAAGGCAGAATCAGAGGGTCTTGTCATACCCCCTGTGCTGATTTACAGCAGTACCAACCAGTGCAACCTCCGGTGCAAAGGATGCTATGCCAGCAATAAAAACTGTCTGGTTCAGGAAGATCTTCCCATAGAAAGAGTCCGGACTCTATTCTCCGAGGCATCAGAACTGGGGGTGGGAGTCATTATGATCGCTGGTGGTGAACCACTCATGAGACCAGAGATACTTTGGGCTGCCAGTAAACACAAAGAGATGCTTTTTCCCATATTTACCAATGGCATGTTGCTCCAGAATGGCAGTGTCTCCTACTTCAAACAATACCGAAATCTGATCCCTGTGCTGAGTATTGAAGGCAATCAGCATAAGACAGATGAACGCAGAGGATCCGGGGTTTACCAGTCAATCATGGAAAGCATGCTACGATTACGCAAAGCCCACCGGTCATTTGGACTCTCCATCACACTCACCCGGTCTAATTTTGAAGAGGTCACCCATCCTGCATGGTTGAAGTCGCATGAGGCTAGAGGTTGCAATCTCTTTTTCCTGGTGGAATATGTTCCCCAAACGGAAACTGATTTGTCACTCTCTCTTACCGAGCAACAGAAAAAAGTTCTTCAATCCCGTTTGGGAAAACTCAGAAAACAATTACGTTCTATTGTCATTAGCCTGCCTGGTGATGAGGAACAGTACGGAGGGTGCCTGGCTGCCGGCAGAGGATTTCTGCATGTGAGCTCAGCAGGAGACCTGGAGCCCTGTCCGTTTGCTCCATATTCCGACCTCAACATCGCTGAGATGAACCTAAAGGATGCACTCCACTCACCATTCCTGAACCGCATCAGAGCATCTCACAAGATGCTCAGTGAGGCAAATGGGGGATGTACTCTCTGGGAAAACAGGGAATGGGTGCAGTTGCAGCTTGAAGATTCCCTGGTAAGCTTCTAGTCAAATAACTCTTCGGTCTCTTCAATATCCTGGTAGCCGGATGTTCCGATAAAGGAAACAAATGAAATCTTCCATTCTCCTTTGATTTTCTCAAGGAAGCGTACCTGAATGCTGTTGATCTCATTCACGTCTTCACCAAAACGGGAAGACCATTTCTGGTTGCAAACCACAAATGCAGAATTGGGATAGATCTTCATCCGGTAGTTGGTCTTCTCCACATTAATATGAAGATCTGAATGCAGATCATCCTCGGTCTGATCCCCGGTCATATGTTTTGAGACTTCATTCCAGCCTTCAGCGAAAACATAGTTATCGGCCCCTGCAGTTAACCTCATATTCAAGGAATCCTGCACATGAGTTGAATACATCTCCTCAAAATCCCGATCAATATAAGTCTGGGTTTCTTTTTCCATCACCGCAATGATTGCAGCTCTTTCTTGCTCAAAATCAATGGGTTGCTGGCAGCCTGTAAGGGCCATCGCTACAATGGTTAAAACGATTAGAACTGTGTATTTCATAACGTAATTGGTTTGTGTGTGATATTACCGGGCAGGTTTGTCTGCCACCCCGCACATGCAAAATACAACAATGCCTTAATAAAATCAATTTATTATTACATTTGCTTAGGTGAGAGGTCTATTTTTCATAGCGATAACATGGTTAATATCTGGGCAATATATTTCAGCAAATGAGCATGTTGAAACGTTCCCTGTAAATGGGGTGCTGGATCTGAGGGAGGTGAAAATTGATCACAATTCATTTTTTGGGCTGAATGGTGAGTGGGAATTCCATTGGCAAAAGCTGCTCACACCGGAAAACTATAAGCTGGAAAAGGAAAAGGATCCCGGTATCATAGTGAGTGTCCCTTCGTACTGGACCAGCTATGAAAAGGATGGAGAATCCTTTCCCGGAATGGGATACGGAAGCTATTACCTGAAAATTCTCTTACCTGAAGATATTCGTTCCACCCTCTGTTTCGACATCCCGATCTTCGATTGTGCCTACCGGTTCTATCTGAATGACAGGATGATCCAGTCAAATGGAGAAGTGGGCACCTCCAGAGAAGAGGAAGAACCCTGGTACAAACCATCCGCCTATTTCTTTATTCCACAGAACGATACCTTACATCTGCTTCTCCAGGTATCCAATTTCCATCACCGCCGGGGAGGATTTTGGAAGGGTATCATTCTGGGGGATGAAGAGAAGGTGATGCAACGAACCGAACAGAGAGAAATTTTTTATTTTTCAACCATAGGAGTTCTTTTCTTTTTTTCTGCCTTCTTCCTCTGCTTCTGGTTTATCTCCAGGGAATACATCCAAATGCTCTATTTTGCGTTGACCAGCCTGGGGATGGTGATCAGGTCATCCAATTCGGGACTATACATGTCCCAGTTTTTTATTGATACATCGTGGAGCCATCAGGTAAAAATGGAGTATTTTGGAACCTACATGGCCTTTGTTTTCGGAATTCTGTTCCTGCACCAGGTCTTTCCCAGAAAATACATGAAACCGGTGGTAGTCGTGAACAGTACACTCTTTACTCTTGCCGGGATCTCACTTTTAATCTTACCGGTTCGTATTTTCGCTTATGAACTGGTGGTGTTCCAGCCCATATTTGTTTTTTTGCTTCTCCATTATCTGGTCATCACAGGGATTGGATTATACAAGGGGAAGATCATGGATATTATTTTTTTCGTCACCATGGCGTTGTTTATCTACACCCTGGTCAACGATATTTTACTGGCCTCAACAGCAAAAGCCATTTACCACAACTACCAGACCACCATCTCCTTTCAGGTGTTCCTCTTTGCCATGTCAGTGATGATCATTCTGCAGTGGGTAAGGAATTACAAGATGCGTAGAAGGCTGGAATCTTCCCTTCGTTTTAAGAATAAGGTGCTTTCGGTGATCGCACATGACCTGAAGAACCCGGTAGCCAGCCTGGTCCAGTTCTTTGATCTGCTGGCCACTAAACCTGAGCTGGCCACCCAGGAACATATGATTACGGCCTTGCAGGCTTCTTCGGAGGCTGCTGTTGACCTGCTGGATAACCTGCTTTACTGGGGCCGAAGTCAGGCCGACCAACTCATTATTAATCCGGACCATATTCCTGTGGAAAGAGAGATCATTGAAGTGGAATCGCTGTTTGTACACATGGCTGCACAGAAAGAGATCCAATTTCGTACTGAGGTCCAGCCGCATATGACTGTATATGCCGACCGCGCTCTCCTGAACATCGTGTTGAGGAATCTCATATCCAATGCCATTAAATTCACCCCCAGGAAAGGAACCGTACAAGTTCAGGCCATGGAAGAAGGGAATATGGCACGGTTTGCCGTCATCGATACAGGTGTGGGTATAAAACCTGAAATCCTGGAACAGTTTGCGAGCAATGGAAGTATGGGTTCTTCTCCCGGTACAGACCATGAAATTGGAACCGGTTTAGGAATACAGCTGGTGAGAGAACTGGTTGAAAAGAGCGGAGGAAAATTGATCATAGAAAGTGAGACTGATAAAGGATCAACCTTTATCGTTTCTCTACCTCAAGACAAACAGAAAATGAATGAAGATCAGTAAGAAAATAACAGTTGAGAAGAAGCAGAGCAGGGTATTCCTGATCAGGAAAGGAGAGGACCTTAGTGGTGTATTGCCTGATGAAAAGCAGCTGGCATACGTGAAGGAGCGACTGGACCGGGATAAAGCATCGGTAGTGCTGAACCAGTTGAATTACCTGGTGATGATCGTCTGTTTGAAAAGTGCCGAGACTTCGAATAATAGTCAATTGGAAAGCGCAAGGAAAGCCGGATTCGAAATGCATGCCATGATAAAGGAGCATGATCTGGAATCGGTGGCTGTGGTGAATAAGGGGGTAGATAATGAAGAGAGTATTGCGTTTGCCGAAGGGTTGGCATTGACCAATTATCAGTTCCTGAAATATGTCACCGATGACAAGGATAAAAAGCATGCTCTTTGTGAGATCCAGCTGGTAGACAACGAGCTCACCGACAACCATGTGGATAAGCTTAACAACCTGATCAGGGCAGTATTTCTCACACGTGACCTGGTCAACGAACCCCTTTCCTATCTGACAGCACTACAGCTTTCGGCTGAGATTGAAAAAATGGGAAATGAGGCCGGTTTCGCCGTGGAGGTATTCAATAAGAAAAAGATCGAATCACTGAAAATGGGAGGTTTACTGGCAGTGAACAAGGGCAGTGTGGATCCGCCTACCTTTTCCATACTCACCTGGAAACCCGATCATGCAGTAAACACCCGGCCAATAGTTCTGGTGGGAAAAGGAGTGGTATATGATACGGGCGGGCTTAGTCTTAAGCCCACTCCCGATTCGATGGACTATATGAAATGCGACATGGGGGGAGCTGCAGCCGTGGCAGGTGCCATCTATTCAGTAGCAAAAAATGAGATACCCGTCTGGGTGGTTGGACTGATTCCTGCAACCGACAACAGACCCGATGGGAATGCCTATGTTCCGGGCGATGTGGTCACTATGTATGATGGGACTACAGTAGAAGTTCTCAATACGGATGCAGAAGGAAGAATGCTTCTGGCCGATGCCCTCAGTTATGCCAAACAGTACGACCCGGAGGTGGTCATCGAACTTTCCACACTGACGGGTTCTGCCCATGCAGCTATAGATAAATTTGGTATCGTGGGCATGGGAAATGCCGGGCGTGAAATCATGGAAAATCTCAAAGAGAGTGGAGAGTACACATGCGAGAGAATAGCAGAATTTCCATTCTGGGATGAATATAAAGAACAACTAAAATCAAATATTGCCGACCTGAAGAACATAGGAGGAAAATATGCAGGTGCCATAACTGCCGGAAAATTCCTGGAACATTTTACCAAGTATCCATACATCCACCTGGATATTGCAGGCCCCTCCTTCAATAAGGTTCTATTTAATTACAGAGGAAGTGGAGGTAGTGGTGTGGGTGTCAGGATTCTCTATAATTTCCTTCTTAACAGGTCGTTATAATCTATCAACAGATGCAAGGAAAAATAAAAATTGGAATATCACACGGAGATGTGAATGGGATCAGCTACGAGGTGATCATGAAAACCCTGATGGACAATCGGATCAACGAAATCTGCACACCGATCCTTTTTGGCTCACCAAAGGTAGCTGCATACCACAGAAAGGCATTGGATATCGAACACTTTTCCCCCACTGGCATTAAATCGCCCGACGAAGCCAAGGGAACCCGTGCTTATGTGATCAATTGTGTAGATGATAACATCCGGGTTGAGCTTGGTAAATCTACTGAAATGGCTGGAATCGCCTCATACAATGCATTACATGCAGCCACAGAGGCACTGGAACAAGGTAAGATCCATGCATTGGTCACCGCTCCTATCAACAAGCAAAACATCCAGCACGCCGATTTTAACTATAGCGGACACACGGAGTATCTTCAGGCACGATTTGGTGCAGAAGAAGTTATGATGCTGATGGTGAGTGACCTGTTGAAGGTGGGGCTGGTGTCTGGTCATATTCCTGTAAATCAGCTAAGTAGCATCATTACCAAAGAATTAATAGTGGAAAAACTCAAAATCCTCTCCAACTCCCTGCTCCAGGACTTCGGGATCAGGAATCCAACCATTGCGGTGCTGGGATTGAATCCACATGCCGGGGATGAGGGCCTCCTGGGGAATGAAGAAAAGGAGAAGATTATTCCTGCCATAGAAGAGGCAAAGAGATTAAATATCTCTGTTTTCGGACCCTTTCCTGCTGATGGTTTCTTTGGAGCCGGTAGCTTTACAAAATACGATGCCATTCTGGCCATGTACCACGATCAGGGACTGGCGCCTTTCAAAGCCCTCAGTATGGAAAATGGTGTCAACTTTACGGCTGGATTACCTGTGATCCGGACCAGTCCGGCCCACGGCACAGCATTCGAACTTGCCGGAAAAAATAAAGCTTCGGCCACCTCATTCCGGAATGCCATATACCTGGCTGTAGATGTGGCCCGATACCGGGAAATGCATAAAGAGATCAACAAGGATCCATTGCCTGTTGGGAAATCCATTAAAGGAGGAAAGGATGAATCTCCGGAGGACCTGGAAACACCCCAAAACGATAGTTAGTTGTTATGGAACCTATTGTATTCAGGCGATGGTCCAATAAGAAATGGGCCGTACTGGCAAGTCTCCACAAAGTGATCATCATCGGTACCCTTTGCTTCAGTAATCAAATCCTTGGGCAGGAGGTAGTGACCGGACGACCTGACAGCAGTCAAACGGAGATCATGGTGATGCTTGATGAGGTAGAGGCCACAGGAGAATGGCCGGCAGACCTGGAGGAAGCTACACTGAAGCCTTTAATCCAGATCACCGCTATCGATGTAAGTCATGCGGCGGCCACAACACCCGAAGACCTGTTAGAGTATGTACCACAGGTGGACATACGTCAGAGAGGAAGACATGGAACCCAGGCGGATCTGACCATTCAGGGTGGTTCCTTCGACCAGTCCATGGTGCTTCTGAACGGGATCAACCTCTCCGACCCTCAAACGGGTCATTTCCAGCTCAATCTGCCTGTTGATCTGCACTCCATCTCCCGGATCGAAGTGGTTACCGGTTCCGCTTCAAGAAGATTTGGTACTCATGCTTTTACCGGAGCGGTCAATGTGGTCACTGATCCTATCGATTCTACCTACTACAACGCCGGGTTCAGGATAGGTCAACACCGGCTTTACCGTGCAAATCTGAAAACCAATTTCAGTGGAAAATACGTTTCGACGCTCATTGGTGTCAACACTTCAGGTAGTGATGGGTACAGGGAGAATACTGATTTCAGGACTTCCCATGCATTCATTCACTCCACCGCAGGAAAAGAGAAATTCAAAACCCATGTGATGGTGGGATTGAACAGCCGGGCTTTCGGTGCCAATGCATTTTATACGCCCCGTTTTATCCACCAGTATGAGGAGACCACTACCGGTCTGGCTGCATTGAAAATGGAAAGGAATGAATCCCGTTCCACTTTTACTTTCAATGCTTACTACAGATTAAACCGTGATCATTTTCTGCTGGACCGCCAAAACCCACAGTTTTATCACAACGACCACCTGACGCGAGTAACCGGAGCTGACCTGAGCGGACGCCTCTCCTCAAAGGCCGGAGTTTCCCACACAGGAATTCACTACAGAGGTGAAAATATCAGAAGTACTTCACTGGGAGAAGCCTATCTTCCGGGTGAAGAGATCCCATTCAACGACACCATTACATTTACTCATGGTCATTTACGAAATCAGTTTAACTGGAACCTGAATCATACCTATGAATGGAGCAGGCTGATGATGACAGGTGGCTTTATGGTTCATCTGAATTCCGACCTGGATTTCCGTCCCAGAATCTTTCCCGGCCTGGATATTCGCCTGAGGCTCCCGGCTGAGTTCAGGATCTATGTTTCAGCCAACCAATCTATGCGTCTACCTACATTTACCGATCTCTACTATCAGGGGCCATCCAACATCGGTAATCCGCACCTGGTTCCTGAAAAGGCCACCCTTTACGAAATGGGATGCTACAGGCAAGCCCGTGGATTTCATATGGGCCTGAATGCTTTTTTCAGGCAGGGTAGGGACTTGATTGACTGGATTTGGATGGAGGATGAGAAGTGGCATACCATGAACCTGACCCAGGTAAATGCCTGGGGAGGGGATATCCGGTTGAAATACCACCGGGAGCAGCCATTGCATACACTTCTGGGTATTGAAACAGGAGAATTCTCCTACACCTTTGCTCACCTGACCAAGATTACTGAGCAGGTGAATTCCAGATACATTCTGGATAATTTAAGGAACAAAGTGGTTCTGGGCATTACCCTGAGTATGGCTGATATGTTCCTGCTCTCGGTAAAAGTCAATGGTCAGGACAGGAACGGGACCTATATGGCTTACGACCTGGAATCGGGGCTCTCCCACGAACAACCTTATGAACCTTTCGTGCTGATGGATGTGAGAA